>QJVU01000555.1 GCA_003235605.1 Planctomycetota bacterium
GGGAAAGCCGGCCGTGATGAAGTCCTCGTAGAAGCTGCGGGTGATCCCAGGGAGAGGAGCCGTGAGCGAGAAGGCGCTCGGCGCCGGGCTGATCTGCACGTCGACGGTGTTCGGCGGAAAGACCACGGCAGCGAAGGGGAGAGCACCGATCAAGCTGGGTTGCGGCAGCCGCAGCGGTCGCTCCATCACGCCTGAGTTGAGGAACGCACCCGCTTCGTCGGTGCGAGCCCCGGCCTGGTGCATCCGCTGCATGAACGCGAGCAGATCCTTCTGCTGCTGCACCGAAGGGTTCTGCAGCACCGGTCCGTTGCTGCCGGTCTGGAGGAGGGCTTCGGCGCGCAGGTCGTAGAAGTAGCTGAACAGGCTGGCCTTCATCCCCTGCACGAACATCAGCGCGTGCACCATCCGGTTGTAGTCCCCCCACTGGTCCCAGGACAGACCCGGGAACGGCGGGTTCGAGCCGCCGCCGACGGCAGGGGAAACGGCCTCGACGTTCAGCATCATCCCGAGCGCCTCGGCCCGCGAGTACTCGTGGTAGACCGCGTTCCACAGCGGCGGGTTGTTGTTCGAGGCCTCGATCGGCATCGGGCTCGCGAGACCGGCGAACTGATCGATGAAGCCGTTGGTCTGGGTCTGCCATGGCAGCGGCTTCACTCCGTGCTGCGCCGCGTCGTAGCGGCCGGCGTAGAACTCTTGCACGGCCTCGGTCGGCAGAAAGGGCCGGTCCGGAGGGGACTGGTTGACCTGCGCCTTGGCGACCTGCAGGCGCAGTGATTCGAGCATCTTCTGCAGCCCCTTCACGTACGCCGAGCCGCCGTGGTACCTGCTGGTGAAGAGCTGTGAAGGTTGGGCCGCGTACCGGAGAAAGCTGCCCACGCCACCTACCGTGTCCAGGTAGAAGCCGCCAAGCCCCGGCGCGCTGGCGAGAATGTCTGCGAAGAAGCTGTTGGTGAACCACGCCGGCACGGGCTCGAGGCCGAAGTCGACGAACTCGCCATGCGCGGCGGGGATCGTGGCGCCGAGCCGAGTGCGCAGGAGCCAGGACTCGAGGAAACGCGTCCAATCTTCACGGTTGATCATCAGCGGCAGCGTGTAGACCGAGATGTTGACACCCTTGCTCTGCGCGCGGGCGATCTCCTTGCGGGCCTCGATGGGGATCTCCAGCGGTGCGTTGTCGGAGCCGGAGAACGGGCGCGGGTTGAAGTTCGGCCCGACCAGATCGTTTCCGGACCCCTCAGGACCCACGATCCATTTCTGCCACTCCATGAAGACCTTGGCGGGGGCTCCTGTCCCCGGCGCCGCAAACGCCTGCTGCAGGTCGAGGGCGTGATCCACGTACTTGGAGAACACCGCAGCGATTCCGTTCGGCGGGTTCAGGACGTTGATTGCTGCCACCAGGACGGACTTGCCGGCGGCCACCTCGGCGTTCAGGGTGTAGTTGGCGGACCGGATCGGGGTGAGCCCCATTCCGCGGCGCACGAACTCCCGGTAGAGCGAGGTGACCTCGAACCAGAAGGCATCGTCACGCACCCGAAGACCGGAGACGACGGCGGGATACTCAGAACCGAAGCAGTTCAGCGACGGCGATGGACCATAGGCGGGGAAGTACACCGGCGCCCAACGGTAGTACGCCAGCCCGTTCCCATCGGACACCACCCGGTGCCGGAACCGCTTGTAGTAGCCGATCGTGTCTTCCGTGGCGTAGTAGAGGATCTTCCGGAACGACGACCGGACCTCGTCCCCGACCGTGACGCTCGTCGCGTCCCCGGAGTAGAGCGCGCTGAACTGCATCTGCTGGCCGCGCGCGGGATGCTCGAGGTCCGCGGCCAGGCTGACGAGCTGCCAGGCACGCATCGGGATGTTGGTGGCTGGCAGGGGCGTGTTCAGGGCCGCGGGCACCAGCAGGCGCGCCAGCCTGCTGTTGCCGGGCTGCTGGGTAAAGAGGATCGGCGCCTCGATTTCGTCTATGGTCGTCTCGATCTTGTTCGGACCACCGCCGCCGGCGAGCCTCGCCATGCGCGACTGGAACGTGATCCGTCCCGGCTGCGCGGGATCCACGGCCACCAGGATCTCGAACCAGAAGCGGTGTTCCGTCGACGCGGCGGTGGGACGGATGTCCGTCCAGCTCAGGATCGCGCTTCGGACACCGTTCGTGTCATCGACCCAGACCTCGAACGCCCTGGCCTCGGCCGGCCCGACCAGGATCGGCGTGTCCGACGTGAGCGGACGCAGCAGCGCGCTCCACAACCCGCGCGCGGTTCCGGTCGGTGGAGTGTGCTCGAACCAGAAACGTTGCACCTTGCCGTCAGGGCGCACGTGCCGGTGCTCCGTGCGCTGCAACGCGATGCCGACGCTCGGGTCGTGGGCGAAGTACATCGCGATCCCGGGGTCCCCCGCATTTGCGTCGCCAACCTTCAAGGTGGAGCTGGCGGTCCAGCTTGTCAGGCGAGTCATCATGCTGCGCGAGAACGGCGTGCACTGGGCCGCGAGGGTGGTACCGCTCGCGAGGC
>QJVU01000089.1 GCA_003235605.1 Planctomycetota bacterium
GGTGTTCGCAGAGCCACGCGGCTGGCCACTGGCTGCGGTTGCGTTGGCGAACGACGAGGGCGCTACGGAAGTTGACGCTTCTATCGTGCAAGGTAGCACGCGGGTGATGCGGGACGTCTTCGACGGCCCGTATCCCCATCTCGCGTGGAACACACTCTGTTTGGTTGCAGATCTCACGGTGGCCCTGGTTCTCGTCCTGGGGGCATGGCTGCTCTCCCGCAAGATCGTGGCATCGTGCTCCAAGGGACGGCTCCGTGCCGCGTATCCATAGTATCCGGCACTTTCCATTGTCTGAGATCCAACGACGCTCAGGCTACTCTGCTCGCAGCTCGACAACGCAGAGCTCCGGGCGACAGAACATCCGGACGCGTGGCGCCTGTCCACACTCGTGGCCAACCCCGCGGCTGACCAGGAGCCACCCCTGGCCGAGTTGATGGAAACCCGAGGCGTACTTGCGAGGTACACGCGACAGGGTCAGAGGTGGCCCAAAGCCAGGAATCACGATCTGCCCGCCGTGGGTGTGTCCGGCCACGGCGAGCACGGGGAGATCGCAACCCTGCCGGATCCAGGTGACCGCGAAGTCCGGCGCGTGACCCATCATGATCGTCAAGCCCGGAAAGGACCGAATCCGATCCAGGATCTCCTTGCGCGGCGGATGGCGAGAGGATTCCAGGCTGAGGCCGACGATCTGGACCCTCTCGTGGACCTTGACGACCTCATCTGCCAGGCAGCGCACGCCGGTTCCAAGTAGGGCCCTGGTGGCTCCCCAGGTGTCAACGTCGCCATCGACGGCGAACATGCCCAGCCGCGGGCGGTGGCGCAGATCTTGGAACAGCGCGCGCAGCCGCTCCTGCTCCGCCACGAACTCCGTGCGAGTGAATACCTGCAGGTAATCACCGGCCAGGAGCACAAGATCCGGCCGTAGTTCGTCCATCGTGTGGAATACCCTTTGTTCGTACTCACCGATGCGGTCGGTCTGCAGATCGGCCAGCACCGCCACCCGAAGGGGATTACCAACCATCCGTTTGGTCGTGACGACGTGGTGGGTCACCTCCAGATCCGTGAGCTCTGCATGCCGGGCATAGACGTAGGACCCCTCCATCAACAGAGCGGTGCCGACGAGCATCAGTCCGAAGATCCGGTTCCCGTGTGCCTGGTTCCGGCCCTGCCCGTTTCCAAGTCGCAGGTGCTGGATGCCGCGGACCAGCATCAACGGCGCCAGCACACAGAACAGCACATGGCACCAGAGGCGCAGGAGCCCGAAGCCGGAAGCAAGCCAGAAGCTCGCCAGCAACAAGGAGAGACACGCGAGGCATGCCGCCAACAGGACCAGCGTGGTGCCGTCCCGACGCACGGTGGGCGGTTCGCCGCGGCGATAGCCCCAGAGCGCAAGCCCCCCCGCAGCAAGCCCGATGACATCGACGACGACGACGCTGGTCCACAGCCTCCAGGGCATCAAGATCTCAGCCTATCGCTGATCGCCGCGCGGGAGGCGGAACAAGTAGGGTTTCCTCACCGGGTGACCGCGCCTGGTCATCAGCAGCGTTGAAGAATACGGCCGTGCCTGCTCCGTGATGTCGGAGCTTCGGGGTTTCGGGCGGCCGCCCAGGCCTGGCTCATCGTCCTGCGACCTCGAGGGACCGAGTCGTTGCCCCAGGATGACGTCGGTTGTGGCGGGCGGGGTGGGCCACAGAACGTAGTGCGGCTGAGGAACCGCAACCGCGTGCGCTCCCACCGAGGGCATTCAGTCCCTGCTCGCCTCCATCCAAGCTTGGGAGGGAGTTTGTCGAGAGCGCCGTGGATGCCCTCGGCGTGGGGTATACTTCCCCATGGATACCAGGATGCGCGACCACGTCAGGCTGACTGCTCGGCGCGTGCGCTTCCTCCTGCCGATGTGCTGGCAGAAGGGCGAGCTGGCCAGACTCCTGGAGGCCGAGCCGAGGACGCTCGACTGCGACGACGTCAAGAATGGGCGGGAGCTTGCCTTGCTCGGCTGCCTGAACGACGTCCTGAAAGCGCTCGCCCGCCCGCGCGAGGTTGACCCCAGGAACCGCGTGGTCACCCAAGGCCCGACGGCAACGGTGATCCTGGCTCTCTTGAGCTCCCTTGCGACCCGACTTCGCCGGACCCAAGACCGCGGGCGCGCCCGCCCCTCGGGAAGCGGCCGCGACCTGCTCCCCGCCGGCGGCGGTCCCGTCGCCAAGTAGGCTCCGGTCCATTCTGGCTTCGGTTGTGGCTTCGGTTGTGCCCGGCCAGGGCGTTGAGCCCCTTGCCGCCGCGCCCCGTCCCGGTACACGGCGCAGGGATCCCGTGGCCGGGATCCCTGCGGTCACCGGGTCTGCAGGTCGTCCTTGCGAGGTCCTGGCGTGCAGCGCCGGAAAGGGACCTCGCCAGTTGACTAGTTGATGCCGCCCACGAACTGCACTACCGGGGGATCCGCCCAGAACCCGCCGGTGGCCGAGGTGGTGCCATCCCGACCCATGACCTTGCTGATCGGGCCGGTGCCGCC
>QJVU01000443.1 GCA_003235605.1 Planctomycetota bacterium
GGCGCCGCCAGCGTCGGACCCCGTACGTGCCCTCGCCGCTGCTGTATGGGAACTGGCTCTACTTCCTCACCCACTACCAGGGCTTTCTGTCCTGCGTGGAGGCAAAGACGGGCCAGGAGCCCGCCAGGCCGCTGCGGCTGGAGGGTATGCGCGAGATCTATGCCTCGCCGGTGGGGGCGGGTGGCCGTGTCTACGTCACGGACCGGGAAGGCACGACCATCGTGCTGAGCCACGGCGGGGGGAAGCCTCGTGTGCTGGCGGTGAACCAGCTCCAGGACAGCTTCAGCGCGTCCGCCGCCATCGTGGGCCGGGACCTGTATCTTCGCGGCAGCCGCCACCTCTACCGCATCGCTCGCGGGGGCACGGCGAGGCCTGATACGCGCCCTGGGGGCGTGCGGCGCTGAGGCTCGTCCCGGTCTGGGAATCCCGATTCGAGATTCCCGACACTTGGCGCACGAGGAAGTGGTGTCTTGGACCGATGAGGGAGTCGAGACGGGGTGCGAGCCGGCCAGGAAAAGCGCCAGCGAGGTGCTGGCGAGGGCCGGCCAAGAAGTTAGATAGAGGAGTAGGGGTTCATGGGGATGACAGCAGCCACGCAGGGTACGCAGGAATCGGGGTTCGTGTTGTACGGGATCTTCGCAATGCTGATCCCGATTCTGGTCGCGCTCGTTGCCGTTACGACGGACATCAACAACAAGAGCTCCGAGCTGCGCTGCGAGGTGGAGCAGGAGCTGGCGCTGCTGGCCGCAGAGTCCGGAATCGACGGCGCCATGTACGAGGCTCGGCTGGGCAGGCTCAAGGATGGCGACGTCTACAAGCGCAAGCTCGGGGGCGCCCAGTCCTTCGATGCAGAGGTCACCTACCTCAAGAACGACGGCAAGGACAACGATGGTGACGGGTCCATCGACGAGAACGACGAGGATGCGTTCCAGGTCGTGGTCGCCGGAACCTACCGTGGGACCACCCGCCGCCTCGCGGCCTATGTGGGCCCGGTACCGCCGCTCCCGAAGCTGGACGCGGCCTTCGCCACCCAGGACCCCAACATCGCGATCACCCTCATGGGCGCCTCGCTAGTCTCCGGGTTCGACAAGAGGATCGACGGTTCCGCCGGCACGGGGTCGGACAGGGCCGGGATCGCGATCGCCCCACCGGGCACCGTGGCGCATCTGACCTCGGAGCTGACCGGCGGCGAGCCCAACAAGGTGGAGGGCGCCGGGGGGTTGCCCAGCCTCGACACGACGAACTTCGTGGATCTCACCACGCTCGTGACTCAGTACAAGAACGCTGCCGACCGGATCCTGACGGCCGACCACTACACGGACTACAGCTTCGGAAACGGCTTGCTTGGGACGAGCATGATCGCCTACCGCGAGGGGAACGTGAAGTTCGACGGCACCAGCAGGGGCGCTGGCATCCTGGTGGTGACGGGCGACCTGGAGATCGCGGGCACGTTCCGCTATGACGGTGTGGTCATCGTTCTGGGGAAGGTCAACAACAGCGCGGGCACCGCGAACATCTACGGCTCGATCCTGCAAGGGCCCAAGGGCGGCACGCTCGTGCTCAAGGGGACCGCGGACATCGTCTACTCGACCGAGGCGATCGCCCTGGCCGACAAGGCCGCGGGCAACTACGTCGCCTTCAACGGCTGGCAGGAGATCGCACGCTGACAGGCGCGCAAAGGCGCAAGCCGAGGAACCACGCCTACCGGCGGTTGCCAAGCGGTTGCTGGCAGCCGCCGTGTCGCTTTGGGAAGAAGATGCTCGCTCAGCTGTGCTGTTGTCGGGGGGGGCCTGCTGCGCTAGCCTGCAGCGTCATCCAAGTCCCAAGGACACTGCATGAAGAAACTCGCTGCCGGCCTGTTCGCGCTCACGCTTCTGTTTGCGGGGTGCCTTGGCCCCAACAACCTCCACGACAGCATCCGGAACTGGAATGCGGAGGCCTCCGACGAGGATTGGGTCAAGGAAGCGATCTTCCTCGTGCTCATGATCGTGCCTGTCTACCCGGTGGCGTACGTGAGCGACATGTTGATCTTCAACACGGTCAACTACTGGAGCGGCAAGAACCCGATCAGCGAGCCGGGTACATTCCCGGGCTTCGGCGACTGAGGCGCCGCCATGGCGACATGGGGGGACAGCCCCCTACGGGAACGGCCGTGCTTGCGCGCGGCCGTTCTGGCGTAGGCGAGGGGGGTTCTGGACCGAAACTACTTGGTGAACTTGTCCGCCGGGAACGGCCCGGGGTCTGCGATGGGGTTCTCGCCGCTCCAGTAGTCCCAGGTGTTCAGGACGAGCGAATCGACGAACCATGCTCCCGCCTGGACGGGCCAGAGGGGAATGTAGAGCAGTTCGCAGGCCCAATCCTGCTCGAACACCTCGGCGTTCCAGTTGTTGAGCTTGTTCTGCAGGTTGTTTGGGCCGAGGCAGCTGGAGAACACGACCCCCAGCGACAGGATGCAGGCAAGAGTGAACTTCTTCATGTACTAGTCCTCCTAACAATGGGCGAAGGCT
>QJVU01000189.1 GCA_003235605.1 Planctomycetota bacterium
GAGGTATGAAGCTCCAGGAACAGGTCGTCCTGCTCACCGGGGGCGCGGGTGCGATCGGCGGACACCTGGTGGCCGACCTGCTCCCCGAGGTGAAGAGGCTCATTGTCCTGGACCTGGACGCCGAGGCCCTCGAACGCCTGCAGGAGAGGTTTCCGGCCCCAGAGCTGGCCTGCTACGCCTGTGATCTCGCCAACGCCGCCGAGGTCCACGACACCATCTCCAAGGTCTACGAGCAGCAACCCGCCGTGACCGTCCTGGTGAACAACGCCGGATCCATCCACTCGGAGCCCCTCGTCAACCTGCTCTCCCGCACCGACAAGAAGCACGATCTCGGGACGTGGAGGCGCACCATCGACAACAACCTGAACAGCGTCTTCTACCTGACGTCCTGTGTGGCCGAGAGAATGGTGTCCACGCGGACGAAGGGGCTGATCCTGAACGCGAGCTCCGTCTCCGCAGCGGGCAATGCCGGCCAATCCGCCTACGCGGCGGCCAAGGCGGCGGTGAACGCCCTGACCGTGACCTGGGCCAGGGAGCTCGCGATGTTCGGGATCCGCTGCGCGGCCATCGCGCCCGGCTTCTTCGACACCACGTCCACGCGCAAGGCCTTGAGCGAGGCCAACCTCGAGAAGCTCAGGAAGCAGACGCCTCTGGGACGTCTCGGCAGCCCCGAAGAGCTGGCCGGCGCCGTACGGTTCGTGATCCAGAACGACTTCTTCACGGGACGCATCCTGGAGTTGGACGGTGGCCTGCGGATCTGAGGCGACGGTCGAGGTCGACACCGGGTACGTCTACAACTTGGGCTCCGCCTTCTACCGGGTAGCCCGGCAGCACGCCAACAGGACGGCGCTGTCCTACCCGTCGGGTGAGAAGCTCACCTACGAGGAGCTGAACTCGATGTCGAACCGCGTCGCGCGGGCTTTGCTGGAGCGGGGAGTCCAGCGGGGCGACGTCGTGTGCCTGTTCAGCAACAAGACCCCGACCGCCCTCGCTGCGGTCCTGGCCTGCCTGAAGATCGGCGCCCCCTACACCAACCTGGACGTCAGCAGCCCCTGGCAGCGGATTCAGAAGATGCTCCAGCGCTGCGAGCCCCGGCTCGTCCTGTACGACCACGATGCCGCGGCGCTGGCACAGGTGCAGACATCCCACCCGCTCCTGGATCTCCGCTCGGAGGAGTTCAGCGCGCTGTGCTCGGCCCAGAGCGCAGACGACCTCCCCCACAGCCGGTTCCTCACCGGAGCCGACCCCGCGTACATCATGTTCACGTCAGGGTCCACGGGCTTCCCCAAGGGGGCGGTGATGAGCCATGGCAACGTGCTGAACTTCATCCGCTGGGCCCAGAGCACCCTGGCGGTCACGCCGGCTGACGTGTTCACGAACGTCAACCCGATCTACTTCGACAACTCGGTCTTCGACCTGTACGCGTCCCTGTACAGCGGAGCATGCCTGTGTCCCGTGACCAGCGATCTGGCCCGCCAGCCCAAGGCCCTGGTCCGCTGTGTCAACGATTTGGGCTGTACGATCTGGTTCTCGGTGCCCTCGATGCTCGTCTACCTCCTGACCACGAAGGCCCTGGGAGCAACGGACCTCTCCGCCGTCCGACACATCGTGTTCGGTGGCGAGGGCTTCCCCAAGGCAAAGCTGAGGGATCTGCACCGCCTGTTCGGCCACCGCGCACAGCTCGTCAACGTCTATGGGCCGACGGAGTGCACGTGCATCTGCTCGTCGTACGTGATCACCCAGGAGGACGTGGACAACCAGAATGAGCTGGCGCCTCTCGGCGAGCTCGCCCCGAACTTCCGCTACCTGATCGATCCCGTCGACGCCGACGACCCGGACTTCGGCGAGCTGCTGCTGGGCGGTCCCAACGTGGGGCTCGGTTACTACAACGACCTGGAGCGCACCCGCCAGGTCTTTGTCCAGGACCCCTCCCAGGACCGCTATCGCTCGGTCATGTACCGTACCGGCGACCTCGTGCGCCGGGCGCCGAACGGCCACCTCCACTTCTGCGGTCGGGCCGACAACCAGATCAAGCACATGGGCTACCGCATCGAGTTGGAGGAGATCGAGGCAGGATTCAACGCACTGGGGTACGTCAACGAGGTGGCGGTGGTCTACAAGAAGCAGCAAAACGGCCTGGGCCAGATCATCGCGTTCGTGTGCCTCGCCGACCAGGCCGACAAGCAGCGGCTCTCCGGTGACATCCAGGCGGTTGTGGCCCCCTACATGGTGCCGCGGCAAATCCACGTCCTGGACGTGCTACCGAAGAACGCCAATGGCAAGATCGACAGGACCAGGCTCAAGGAGATGGCCTGAAGCAGTACCAGGACAAGGACCAGGACAGCACATGAAGAAAACCGTCATCTTTGGAGCCGGAAAGGTCGCGGAGGTGGTGTACCACTGCATGGCCCACGAGAGTCCCCGCGAAGTTGTCGGCTTCACCTGCGACGACGAGCACCTCGGCAGCGAGAGCTTCCTGGGTCTGCCCGTGGTGCCGTTCAGTGCGG
>QJVU01000414.1 GCA_003235605.1 Planctomycetota bacterium
GAGGCCACCAAGAAGACGCAGTCCGAGGACGTTGGCAACCAGGCCCAAGGTTGGCACGAGCTGGCGAACATCCACTACAACCTGCGGCAGTACGAAGACGCGATCAAGTCCTATCGAAAGCTCCTCGAAGTGGCCAAGGGCAAACTCCGGTTGGGCCCGACCGTGTTCTACAACTGCGCCTGCTCCCTGGCGCTGGCGGGCAAGAAGGACCAGGCCTTCGCGCTGCTCGAGCAGGCCTTGAAGATGAATGCGGGCAACCTGCCCGAATCCTTGCTGCAAACCGACATGGACATTGCGAGCCTGCGCAAGGACGAGCGGTTTCCAGCCCTGATGAAGCAGTACTTCGGCGACAACAAGGCCGCGGAAACCAAGCCCAAGCCCGGGGCAGAGGAGCCCACGTCGAGGCCTGGCGACGCCAAGGACGACGACAAGAAGTAGTAGCGTCGGTCACGCCGGCGCGGAGCATTGGCGCTTTGGCCCGCCAGTTCGAGACGGCGGAACAGGAGTTCCAGACCAGCAAGTTGTGCTTCTGGCAGTTCCTGGCCACCGAGATCACCGAGAGTACCGGCAGCCTCAGCCGCCTACCGTCAAGCCAAGGGCGTTCGAGAACGCCCAACCCAGGAGGTTGGCGCTTTGGTCCTGCACCGCGAACTGGCTGTAGACCGTGAGCCCGATGGCAGTGTTGTCGTTGGGCAGGATGAACGGCAGGTCGAAGCCACCGCCGGCATCCACCTTCACCGGCACGAGGATCTCGCCCGAGATCAAGAGGCTGCACCCAGGAGCGCCCACGGGCGTCAGGTCCCACGGCAACGTGGTGCCAAAGCCCTGGGTCTTGGAGATCCCGACGATGACCACAGCGGGGGCGTTGGCCAACGCCTGCCGCAGCGTCAGGGTGAACGGCGTGTCAAGGATGGGTTCGCCCAGCGTGCCTGCCACCGGCGGCGCTCCACCGGTGCCTGCGCACAGGGTCCGCCACACCAGAGCCCGGCTGCTGTCCCCGATCCAGCTGCTGGAGGAGCTGCTGCGGCGCCAGTAGGTGGCGAGGCTGCCAGTGCTTGCAAAAGGCAGCCTGATCGAGCCCCCCTGCTCGAACGGTGGATTCACGAACGACAGGAAGTACCGCTGGCCCTTCTTGACGGCCACCTTCTTGTCGAAGATGGTCCGGCACCACGCCTCCGACTGGCTGATGAGCATTGTGCCGGAGGCCAGTATGTTGGTGGGGAGCCCGGATACGTTGGCGTCATGGAGGTAGGTCGCGACCGACTTGGCGAAGGTCGACCGCGAGTCGCTCCGCATCTCGTAGCCTGTAATGCTCATGTCGGCGTCGGCGCTGACTTCGATGGCATAAGTCCATCCATCGGAACCGATGCTGCTGGACAGGGAAGCGGTGGTGTTGGCGGACTGGCAGACGGCAGGTAGCGGAACCCCGCTGCCCTGGCAGCCCTTGCCGATGGGCGTCACCACCGCGGGCACCGGCAGTCGGGCGAAGGCATAGGCGAAGTTCTGTGTGTTGTCCGGCAGGGCGGCCGCGCTGACCTCCAACTTGAGCGTGGCGGTCTTGTTGGCGGTGAACACGACGTTCTCGTAGAGGTTGCCCGGGGTGTTGCTCTTCGCCACCTCCGTGGTGCCGTCCAGAACCCTGATGTCCAGGTTCGAATACAGGGCAGAGCTGATGTTGGTTCGGTGCCAGGCCACCACGACGGAGTACTGCCGTCCGGCGACCACGCTCAAGGGCACCGTCGCGACCTTGTTGGAGTTGTTGACTGTACCGTTGCCGTAGCTGCCGGCCGTCATGGCCAGCTTTACCGCGAGGTCTGTCCGCAACATGCCGAGTCCGTAGGTATTCCGGCTGCCTCCTGGGTTCTGCTTGCTGATGTCCCTGGTCGTGGCCAGCAGGATCGCCTTGGTCTGAAGCGCGGTCAGCTTGTTGTTTGCGGCACGCACCAGTGCGGCCGCTCCACACACGTGGGGTGAGGACATGGAGGTCCCCGAGTTGACCATGTCGGCTCCCTCGTTGCCGACCTGGGCCATGACCATCTCTTCGCCACAGGCCACCATGTCGGGGTAGAACCGGCCGCCGGTGCCGCCCAAGGGGCCCTTGCTGGACCACTGCGCCACCACGTGGGTGGCTGCCTTGATGGCGCCCACGGCGATGCCGTTGGCAGCCCCTTGGCTGTTGGCCGTCGATTTGTCGCTGTTTCCACACGCCACGCAACATACGACGTCACCGAAATAGGCCAGGCTGTCCAAGGCCTGCTGGGCGGCATCCAGAGGGCTGGGGCTACCGGAGTAGGACAAGTTGGCCGCCACGATGTTGTAGGTGACGCGGTCTTTGCCCAGCGCCTGCCATGCGGACACCATGGTCGTTGTAGTGGTGCCTCCATTGATCGGCGAATCGGCGATGGCGTAGCCGGCGATGTCAGCTCCGTACGCCTGGCCATGGTCGGCACCCTTGGTGCCCCAGTTGGCGCCAGCCGCAACGCTGGCGACAGCGGTACCGTGACCGTGGGTGTCGTTCGACGCCATCTTGCCGATCTGCTTGTTGAGGACCAGGCGGCTGCCCTTGATGCCGGACCCGTTGGTGTTGTTGGGGTCGCCGTTCACGTAGTAGGTGCGATGGGGGCGGGGGGTGCTGGTGCTCACGGAGCTGTTCTGGCCGGTGTCCAGTATCCCCACTGCAGTGCCCTTGCCATCCATCTTGAGCACCTGTTGGACATAGTCCGCGTTATGGTTGGCGGAGTTGGTGGAAGCCTTGATCCAAGGCAGCCACTGGCGATCGGGCTCCAGGCGCTCGACCCCTGGCAGGCTGCGCACCCGGTCGAGGCTCGCGAACGGCACGTCGATGGCGCAGGCGTTGATCAGCCACCACTGCGCGAGGATTTGTGCTCCCAGATCGTTCTCCACCTTGGCGACGAACCCCGTCTGGTCTGCGAGGACCTTGCGCTCCAGTCCCGCGACGATGCCGGCGACCTCCGCGGCCGGGCGGCCGGCACGGATCGCGTTCCGGTAGCCGGAGAGGTCGAAGGACCTGGTCTTGAAGTGCACGATCCAACGCTCCGTGCCCGGGCGGTCGCCGGGTAGACCGTGCACGTCAACGGCAGTTGTGCCGCGAACGTCTTGCGATGCACCGTCCTGGGCGGCGAGGGAGAAGGCGAGGAAGAACGCGAGGGAGAAGGCCAAGGCCGAGGCCATGGGCCGCGTCACGGCGAGGCGCTCGTTCATCGGATCTGCCTGGGTGGGTCGGTGGGACGACGGAGAAGACCAACCCCGAACTATATGCGGTGCAGATCTCCGGCACTATACTGACCTGCGGCTGCGGCATGACTGCGGCCCGAGGCCGCCCCCTAGGCCATCTGCACCCAGTTTTTCTCCCTGGAAGGACCCATGTCGAAGATCGTCTCCGGCGGACTCGTGGCCGCGATCCTGGCCGTACCCCTCTTGGCCCAACAGGCCCAAGATCCCGCTCCACAGCCAGGCAAGCTGGTTGCCCGCCAGGGGGAATCGGTTGCCGTCGACCCTGCCGCCGGCGACATCCACGGCCTGCCAGGCAAGCGGGCCGGCACCGAGCGGTGGATCGTCCACTTCAAGACCAGGTCCTTCGACCTCACCGGCTACCGGAACGCGATTCATGGGCGCCGCCCGGCGGCAGAAGTGGCGAAGATCGTTGCCGAGCTGGAGCGCAAGGTCGTCGAAGACCAGCGTGCCTTCGTGGAGCAAGCCCAGAAGGACCTCGACGCCGACCTCGTCGCGCAGTGGTGGCTGATCAACGCCTGCGCCGTAGACGTGCCGTTCGATAACCTGGCCCGACTGCGCGCGATGCCCAACGTCGACTTCCTGGAGCCTGACCGGGAGTGGCACCCCGTCATCCTGAAAGCGACGGGGTCCAAGAACCACAACTCCGACTACGTCCAGAACGTTCTCAAGATCGACGGCAGCGGCGTCGCCGTGGGCATCGTGGACACCGGACAGGACGAGCGCGTCGGTTCACTCTCTCGTCCGCACCGCACCTACTTCATCGGCGGCGACGCCAGCAACACCTCGGGGCCGGGGCTGGGTGGCAGCAGGTTGCTGATCAATCGGCAGCATGGCACCCAGCCTGCAGACGACGTTCACGGCCATGGCACTGGCGTCGCCAGCATCGTGGCCGGCGGGCGTTGGGGATCCGCAGGGGCCGACCACGGCCATGCCTTCGGCGCCAACATCACGGGCTACTCCATCGCCAACACCACCTCTGGCAGCAGCAGCTCGACGACGATGGCCTCGGCTTGGAACCAGATGGCGGCAGACCGGGCGAAGTACAACATCGTCGCCGCCAACCTGTCCTACAGCGGGAGCCCGAGTCTGACGGACAGCGCGCAGCAGGCCATCGACTCTGCGTCATTCAATGCCGACATCATGTGTTGCACGGCCGCCGGCAACAGCGGCACCAGCAGCACGGCGAGTGCCAACAGCCAGAGCAACGCCAACGGCCTGGCGGTGGCCGCGATCACCCCGGACACCCACACGATGGCCTCGTTCAGCAGCCGTGGCCCGCTCTACAACAGTGGTGGGAGGTTCTTCCCCGACATCTCCGGCTGCGGCGTCAGCACGGTGATGGCGCGGCGGGATGCGGAGACCAGCGACTACGTAGGCTCCGGAACCTCCATGGCCTCTCCGCAGGTCTGTGGCGTGGCCGCACTGGTGCGGGCCGCCAACACCAAGCTGACCGCGCTGGAGACCAAGGCCATCCTGTTGGCGACCACCCAGAGCATCGCCAGTGAGAACCCTTCCTTCGACCGCAACTCCTACGGCACCGGCATGCTGCGAGGAGACCTGGCGGTGACCCTGGCGCTGGCCAGCAGCGGCCATGGAACTGTTAACGTGGACAGCAGCAACAGGACCATTCGCGTCCCGGTGAGCGTGACCGACGGCAAGCAGTACGCGGCGGCGATCACCTGGCACCGCACGAACATGAGCTCGACGAGCTACTCGAACCTGGACATGAAGATCCTGGACGGCACCACGCTGATCGCCGAGAGCAAGACGCCACTGAACCTCTACGAGAACGTCCGTTTCCTGTCCCGCAAGACCGGCACCTTCACCCTGGAGATCACCTCGCCGACGCTGGTACCCAGCTCCCAGATGGTGGCCTACGCCTTCACCGAGGCTCCGGCGGCGCCGATCCCGGGCACGGTGACTGCGTTCGGCCAGGGCTGCAACGGGACCGTCAAGTCCACCGGCGAGGCCTGCGTGGCCTTCAACGTGGACGAGTCATTCCAGACCCTGGCGCTTCGCGCCAGCACCGGCTACGCCCTGGAAGTCACGGCCCCCAAGGCCCTGACGGTCACCGGCTTCGACATCCGCACCCAGGCCACCTCCAACAAGACCCTGAGCACGGCCCTGTACCTGCCCAACTCCAGCGGTGTGCCGTCGACCATCGCCGCCACCGGCACCATCCAGGTGACCACGACCATGGGCTGGCGCCGGACGACCTTCAGCAAGCCGGTGCAGGTTGCCCAGAACAGCAGGTTCTTCGTGTTCATCCAGAACGATGCCTCGCCGAACTCTTGTGCCTTTGCCAACAGCGGCACCCCCGTCCCCTACTTCCGCCTCACAACGGTCTGGACCAGCCGCATCACGACGCCGTTCAACTGGGAGTTCCGGGTCAACTGTCCCGGAGGCAACTTCGTCCCCCCGACCCTTGGCAGCGTCGGCACTCCCGACATCGGCTCGAACATCACCTTCGCGGTGCGTGAGGCGCTCCCGAACAGCGCGGCCATCTTCCTGGCAGGGGACTCCAAGACCAGTTGGAGCGGCTTGCAGCTGCCTTGGGCACTGCCCGGTGCGCCGGGGTGCAGCGCCTACGTCGCCGGCCAGCTCATGGCCTACCGCAAGACCGACGCCGCCGGCACCCTGGATGTGACCCTGGGGATCCCGGTCAACAAGGGCCTGATTGGCAAGATCTTCTACGCCCAGGTGGCGGTGCAGGACCCGCAGGCCAACAACTTCGGCTTTGCCATGAGCGGCGCCTTGGCCCTGATGGTGGGGGGCACCCCGTGAGCTGAAACCGGGTCGTCGGGGCGTCCCTTCGCCGGTTGCCTTCGCCCCGGTTACTTTCGCCGGGGCATGCCTATATGTGCGAGCGCGGTGGCCGCGATGCCACCGCGGGGAGCCTGCCCGGTTCCGGTCGCCCTGCATCCCTGTTCCCCATCCACCAAGACATGCGCACGCTCCTCTCCGGGCTTTTTTCCGGGCTCCCGGCGCTGGCCCTGGCTGCCCCGCTGTTCGCCCAGGATCCCAACCCACCCGTCCAGACCACCCAGCCGATTCTCACCGCGTCCACTCCGGACGGCGAGGTCCATGGGCTGTCGGCCGACCTCTTTCCTGACGGCCATGCCGGCATGGAGCGTTGGATCGTGCATTTCAAGACCCGCAGCTTCGACCTGACTGCGTTCCGCGCCGCGATCCAGGACCAGCGCCCTGCGAACGAGGTGGCGTGGATCGTGGAGGAACTCGAGGACGACATCGTTGCCGACCAGGCCGCTTTCGTCCAGGCGGTCGAAAGGGTTCTCGGCGGCCACGTAGTTGCCCAGTGGTGGCTGATCAACGCCTGCGCCATCGAGATCCCGTTCAACGACCTGCCCAAGGTCAAGGCGCTGCCGAACGTGGATCGTTTGGAGCCGGACCGCCTGTGGCACCCCTGGATCAAGACCTCGACGAATTCCAGCAACCACAACTCGGACTACGTCCAGAACGTCCTCAAGATCGATGGTTCCGGCGTGACCGTAGCGATCCTCGACACCGGACAGAACAGTGACGCTGGCTCCGGCCGACCTCACCGCACCTACTTCCAGGGCGGCAACCCGAGCAACACCTCGGGCAGCGGCATCGGCGGCAGCCGTCTGGTGGTCAACCGCCAGATCGGTCTCCTGAGCGCCAACGACCCCGTGGGTCACGGCACGGGCGTGGGCAGCATCGCCGCCGGCGCCAACTGGGGCACCAGCGGTGCCGACAACGGCCATGCCTTCGGTGCCAGCATAGCCGGCTACTCCATCGCGGACACCTCGAACGGCAGCTCCACTTCCAGCACCATGGTCAGCGCCTGGCAAGCCGCCGCGAAGGACCGGGCCACGTACAACATCGTTGCCGGCAACCTCTCCTTTGGCGGCAGCCCGGACCCGAGGGAGGCGGCGCAGCTGGCCTTGGATTCGGCGGCGCTCAACGCCGACATCCTGCCTTGCGTGGCGGCCGGGAACAGCGCCACCTCCACCTCCGCCAGCCAGGGAGCCGCAAACGGCCTTGCGGTCGCGGCCATCAGTCCCGACAGCCACACCGTGGCGTCGTTCTCGAGCCGTGGACCGCTCTTCGACGGCCGTTACTACCCGGACATCGCCGCCCTCGGGGTGAACACGGTGATGGCCCTCGCCAGGAACGAGGGCTCCGATCTGGTCGGGTCCGGCACCTCGATGGCCTCACCCCAGGTATGTGGCGTTGCTGGCCTCGTGCGAGCCGCGAATCGACAGCTCACGGCCCTCGAGACCAAGGCCGTTCTTCTGGCCACGACGCAGAGCATCCAGCAGGCCAACCCGACCCTGGACCGCAACAGCTTCGGCACCGGCATGCTGCGGGCGGATCTGGCCGTGAGCCTGGCCCTCTCCAAGGCCGGCTTCGGCACGGGCACCATCACCACCACGTCGCGCACCCAACGGATCACCCTCAACGTGGTCCAGGGCAAGCAGTACGCGGTGGTGGTGACATGGTACCGCACGGTCTTGAGCTCGTCGTCATCGTCCTACTCCAACCTCGACTTCCAGGTGCTGGACGGCGCCACGCCGGTCGCCGAGAGCAGGAGTGCGTCGAACCTCTACGAGCATGCCAGCTTCCTGGCCAGGAAGACGGGCACCCTCACGCTGGAGGTCTCCTCCCCGACCCTCTCGGGCAGCTCCCAGACCTTTGCCTATGCCCTGACCGAGGCGCCGAAATCGCCGATCCCGGGGGTGGTGTCCTCGTTCGGGCAAGGGTGCCTGGGCAGTGGCATCCCTGTCGGCGGCACCTGCATGTCGGACAACACCAACCAGTCGTTCCAGCTCAGCACCGGCTATCCGGGCGTGACCTATGCCCTGGAGATGGTCGCCACGAGCAACCTCACGGTTGAGGGATGGGAGATGATGTCAGCCTCGGGCCTCACCAGCTCGCAGACCGTCTCGACTCTCCTCTACG
>QJVU01000643.1 GCA_003235605.1 Planctomycetota bacterium
GTACATGACCTTGCCCCCCGCCTTGTCCAGGGCGAGGAATGCCTGCCATGCACCGTCCTTGCGGATGTAGTCCTCTTCTCCGGCCACGAAATAGAACGGGTGGTCCCTGACGCGGAGCAGCTCGCCGCGCCGCAGACCCACCACGCTGGGTGGGCCGGGACAGACCACCAGGCTGCCGGCGAACTTCCCGCGGAGCTGCAGGCCGCCGTTGCACAGGAAGTCCGATCCGGACGAGAAGCCAGCCAGGTAGACCTGCTGCTCATCCACCCGGTAGTCTTTCCGCAGCATCTCCAGGACACGCAGGGCATAGGCGGTGTCGTTGTGTTCGCCCTTGATCATGTTCCAGGCCCGGGTCCTGGAGTTGAGTCCCACCACCGGCACCTGCACCTGGGACACGAACTTCGACCACAGGC
This sequence comes from Planctomycetota bacterium, assembly GCA_003235605.1. The sequence goes on from QJVU01000643.1 coordinate 414, forward strand.
GATCCTGGGTGAGGTTGGCACCCTTCTGGGCAGGGTGAATCGCGCCGTGGAAGTCGACGATCCATGGCGTCGCCTGCGTGGGATCGTGACCGGGGGGCAGGGACAAGACAAAGGAGGCGCTGACGCCGCCTTGGGTGTCGAAGTCGGGAACTCGAACCTCGGTCAGAACCGGCGAGGCTGCGGGTCTTGTCGCCGTCTTCTCCGCCTGGGACGGGCAGGGCGAAACGACGAGCAACAACACCGGCACCAGCTTCCTCACCATGATCGCGGAATCATACCGGCCGCCACCTGCAGCGTGGCTATCATGACCGCACGGTTCGCCGTGCCCGCTCTCCCAGCAAGAGGACCCTTGCCATGAGACATCTCCTGGTTCCCGTCGTCGCCTCCCTCTGCGCCGTCCTGTCCGCCCAGGTAAAAACGGTGTCGTCGCCTCCGGGGTTCGAGACCGTGGGCCAGATGGACAGCTCCAGCTGGGGTTATCGTCTCGGTCAGTACTCCAACGAACGCTTCCAGGCGGCGGACGGCCAGTTCCGCAAGCAGATCATGGTGATCCATCAGATCTCCTATCGCCTGGACGCTGGTCGCAACTACGCTTCCAACGCTACCAGCGCCGGTGTCGGCCGGACCTGGTCGAAGGTGACCCTGCACGCGTCCGAGTGCGACTACGACAAGATGACGTCAACGTTCTCCACCAACACGTTGACGACGCCGCAGAAGGTGTTCGACGCCCAGATGACCTGGCTGACCCAGGTCGGTACCCCGTCCACCGATCCGGCGCCCTGGGGAGGCAGCGGGCACAAGTTCCCGTTCACTAGCAACTGGGTCTACACAGGTGCGCAAGACATCCTCCTCGACTTCACCTTCACGGGAGGGACGCTCGCCAACAGCTCCGCGTGGACGGGCTCAACGTCGAAGCGCTACTACCTTGACGGGTACAACTCCCCCAACTTCAACCTCGGACTGGCCGTCGAGTACCCGACCAACTACTCCCAGACAACGCCTGCCAACTGCATGGACAGCTCGCTCTCGGTGGCGAACCAGGCAGCGCGCAACGACATCCAGGGGATCTTCGTCTACAACGCCGACCGCACTTCCAACCCCAACCAGGTCTACCTCAGCTGGCGGAGCTTCTACACCGCGCCGGGAGCGCCGGTCCTGAAGGCGTTGGGTTTCGCGGGAAAGCCCGCCGGCGTCAACATCTTCGCCCGGTGCAACAGGCTCTACCTGGACCTCAGCCTGCCATACCTGCTGTTCCCGGACACGGCCAGCAGCACCGCTTCCACCGCGGCGTCGGGCTTCACCACCCTCAGCGCGCCGTTCCACAAATCCATGGGCGGTGCAGCGCTGTGGTTCCAGTGCGCGTGGGATGATTCCAAGAGCAAGTCCTTCAGTCTCACGACTGCCAGCCAGAGGATCGTGCCCGTCGGGCCGCCCCCAGACGGCCCGCGGCGCAAGACTCTCTACGCCTCCGATCCGACTGCCGCCACCGGCACGGGGCCGACGGCCAACGGGGACAATGCGGGATACGCTGCCAACCCGATGTACCTGCTCACGTACCAGTAGTGCCGGTTCCGGGGTCAAGGTCGGGGACGACCACGGCGCCTCACATCCCCCAGACCTTCACCTCGGGTTGCAGCTCCACGCCGAACTCGGCCTTGACCCGTCTCTGCACTTCCGCCATCAGCTCCAGGAAGTCCTTGGAGGTGCCACTGCCCTCGTTCACGAAGTAGTTGGCGTGCTTGCCGCTCACCATCAGCGCCCCCTTCCTGAGCAGCTTGCAGCCCGCCGCCTCGATCAACCGACCAGCCGAGTCGCCCTTGGGGTTCGTGAAGACACAGCCGGCACTCTGTTCGGTAACCGGTTGCGTGGCGTTGCGACGCTTGAGGGAAGCCTCGAGCCGCGCCTGGATCCTCGCCGGGTCGTCTTCCTCCAGTTCCCAGGTGGCGTCGAGCACCACACGGCCGCGCAGACCGCCATTGCGGTATTCCGGGTTCATCTCTTCCCTGCCCCAGACCTCGACATCACCGTTCGGATTCACGAGCCTCAGCGACGCAAGACGATCGAAGACCTCTGTTTCTGCCGTGCCCGCGTTCATGGCCACCGCGCCACCCACCTGGGCCGGGATCCCGATCAAAAGCTCCAGGCCCTTGAGGCCGACACCCTTGGTGGAGCGGATCAGTGACGGCAGGGTCGCACCGGCACCCGCGGTGATGCGGTTCTGGTCGCGGAGGACGCGGTTCAGCTTCTGCAGCGTGAGGACCACCCCCTGGACGCCCTCGTTGGCGACCACCAGGTTGCTGCCGCCCCCCAGGACGTAGAGGGGGAGCGCCAGCTCGCGACAGACCCTCACGACCAATGCCACGTCCTCCCCCGTGGACGGCTCCAGGAAGAACTCTGCGGATCCGCCGATGCGAATGTGGGTGTGCCGCGCCAACGAGACCTGCTGACGGATCGTGCCGCGGTAGCCGGGCTCGCGGCGTCCCAGCATGCCTTGGAGCTCAGAGGCGCGCGACGACATCCCCCACCACTTCGCCGATGTCTCCGGCGCCAAGAATCAGCAACAGGTCACCCTCGCGGTGCGCGGCCGTCAGCCGCTCCGGCAGCTCGTGAATCTGGCCGCCGAGCTCGGATCGGCCTCCCTGGTCACGGATCGCCTCCACCAGATCGATGGCGCTGATCCGCTCGCGCAGCTCATGGCTCTCCCGGGCGCCGTAGATGTCCGCGATCAGGCAGTGATCGGCATCGGCCAGCACCTCGGCGAACTGATCCAACAGGTGCAGCGTGCGCCGATGCTGATGGGGTTGGAAGGCCACCACGAGGCGTTTTCCAGGGAACCGTCGGCGGGCGGCACGAATCACGGCGCGGATCTCCGCCGGGTGGTGGGCGTAGTCGTCGACGAGGCGGCCGCCGTTCCGGCCGCGGTGGAGCTCGAAGCGACGGCGCACGCCGCAGAAGTTCTCGATGCCGGCGCATGCTCCTTCCAGGTCGGCGCCAACCGTGGCAGCAAGGCCCAGGGCAAACAGTGCGTTGTGTATCTGGAAGCGGCCCGGGATTCTCAAGTGAACCCGCGGCAGGCGATGTCCCTCGAGTTGCGGAACGAACGAGTATCGGCCGAGGTCGTCGGCCACATCCACAGCTCGCAGGTCCGCAAAGAGACCTGCGCCAACACGCAGGACCCGGACATCCCTGCGCGCCGCATTCACGACCGCATCGGGCACGAACTCCTCCACCAAGACGGTGCCACCGGAACACACCCTCGCCAGGTAGACCGCGAAGGCCTCGATCAGCTCCTCGGTGGAGGGGTAGCACTCGAAGTGGTCGTGGTCCAGGTTCAGGATGCCCGCCGCAAAGGGGCGCAGCTGGTGGAAGGAGCGATTGAACTCACAGGCCTCCACGACCAGGACATCGTCCTGGCCACCGTGACCGTTTCCACCCAGCTCCGGAACCTCACCTCCGACGAGGTGCGAGGGATCCAGGCCGCCAGACCGCAGGGCTGACACGGTGAGCGCCGTGGTCGTGGTCTTGCCGTGGGTGCCCGCGACTGCCAGGGTACGCTTGCCCTTGGACAGGCGCCCTACCGCTTCCGCATAGAGCAAGGAGGTGAATCCCCGGCGCTCGCATTCGCGGACTTCGGGATCGCTTGGCGGCACGGCGGCAGATCGCACAACCCAGCCGCTCTCCCCGGCGACGCGCTCGGGACGATCCCCGGCCCAGGTCGTGATGCCCTCGTTGCGGAGGGTGTGCAACACCTCGCCGCCGACCGCGTCGCTGCCGGTGACTTCGGCGCCGGCACCGTGGAGCAACCGCGCCAATGCGGACATGCCGCTCCCGCCGACGCCCACGAGGTGAAAGCGACTGCTGGGAAGCTGCATGGCTAGCCCAGTGCTCCCAGCATGGTCAGGTCTTCCAGGATCCTGCCGCACGGATCTGCAGCCGCCATTCGGCGGGCGCGGCGGCCCATGTCCTCCAAGCGTTGCGGAGCTGCCAACATGTCCTTGACGAGCTCTGCCAGGTTCTCGGTGGACAATGATGCCTCCTCGCGGACCAGCGCCGCGCCCGCGGCTTCCAACACCCGGCCGTTGTGCCACTGTTGGCGGTCCCGGTGATGGGGGTACGGCACGATGATCGCCGGCCGCCCCACCGCCATCAGTTCGGCCACGGTCCCCCCGCCACCACGGCAGATCACCAGATCGGAGGCTGCATAGAGAGGAGCCATGTCCATGGCCAGCGGCCGAACCCAGGCATGCACCCGTGGTTCACGGTCGTACTGCTGTCCTACCTCTGCATCGTGGCCCCGGCCCGAAAGGTGCAGGGTCTGGATGTGCATGCCGGTGGACCGGGCCAGGAGGCAGACCGCCGCAGGCACCAGGCGGTTGAGGAACGACGCCCCTTGACTGCCACCGGTGACCAGCAGCACCGGATGATCCTCGTCCAGGCGCAGGATCTGGCGAGCCGTGTTCTTGGAGAGGCCGCCCAGGCCGTCACGCAAGGGCGTCCCGGTCAGGACCGAGCGGTGGCGGTGGCCGCGGGCGGGAGGCAGGCCCAGATAGACCCGCTGCGCCCACCGCATCAGCAGGCGGTTGGCGCGGCCGGTGACGGCATTCTGCTCCAGAAGGCAGAGACGGAGCCTCAGGCTGCGGGCAGCCAAGCCGGCGGGGAGGGACGTGCGCCCGCCACAGCCGATCACCAGGTCCACGTCGTGCTCCTGGAACAGGCGGCGCGCCGACATCGTGCCCCGCAACAGCCCCACCGGCAGGGTCGCGGCCTGGCAACCACACCGCTCCAGCATCTCTTTGCCCACGGCACGGCCCTCGGTCAACAGGAGCACCTCGTGCCCTGCTCGTTCGAGGGCGCGCGCCAGCGCCAGGGCGGGCATCAGATGCCCGCCGGTGCCACTGCTTGCCAGGCAGACGCGCTTGACCACGGAAAGCCGACTACTTCTTCGCTGTGGCCTTGCTGGAACCGACATCCGGGACCTTCAGCACTGCCCCGATCGACAGCCTGCGTGCATCTTGGATGCCGTTCAAGCGCATGATCTCGTCAGCGTACTTGGTGGTGCCGAACAAACGCTGGGAGATCAGTCCTGGGGTGTCGCCGCGACGCACCGTCACCGTCCCGGGCCGGCTGCCGGCCGTGGATTTTGCCCCATGGCGAGGCGGGATCCTCAGCTTGGTTCCCGGTTGCAGTGCCTCGGGTCGAACGCCGGGGTTCGCTGCCACGATGTCACGCCAGAGATGGCGCTTGCCCAGGTAGCGCAGGGAGATTTCCTCCAGGGTCTCGTTCTGCTTGACCACATGGATGCGCTCACCCTGCTTGCTGTTCTCCTGTGTCTTGCCATGGATGGCGGGTGTCGCAGTCCCCTTGGACCCCTGTGTGGCAGGCTCCGTCCCGACATCGTCGTTCGGCTGCCGGGTCACCTTCTGCAGCGGTGGTCGCACCGGCTCGGCGGCAGCCTTCATGATCTTCACCACCTCGTTGAGGTTGGCTTCCATCTCCAACTGCCTCAGGCGCTCCTCCGAGATGGTGTCCTCGGGGCCGGTGGCGCTGGTGACCGTCAGAGAGCTGCCGGCGCCACCCGTGGGCACGACCGGCCCCGAACTATCACCCCAGATGGCGATGCCGAGGATCAGGAAGATGATCAGACAAAGCACATAGAGCCCATAACGTTCGAGCTGACCCATGGTGTTCCCTCCCTAGGGTAATCCGTGTTCGCGGGTGTCGGCCCGCGCTGCGTTTCCAATCAGACCGACGGCAGCAAGGCAGAGCACGAGGTTGGTGCCACCCGAGCTCACGAAGGGCAGGTCGATGCCCTTTGCCGGTGCCATCCCTGTAACGACCAACAAGTTGATCGCCGCCTGCATGCAGAGGGCGAGCGTGAGACCGAAGATCAGGTAGCGGCAGAAGCGGTCCCTGGTGTGCATCACGAGCCGGAATCCCGTGTAGCCGATGGCTCCGTACAGGGCGATCACCAGGATGCTGCCGAAGAGGCCGAGCTCCTCGCCGACGATGGCGAAGACGAAGTCGTTGTTGGCCTCGGGCACGAAACCCATCTTCATCCAGCCGTTGCCCAGGCCCTGTCCGGTCAGTCCCCCGGACGAGATCGCGACCAGGGACTGGCCGACCTGGCTGCCAGGCCGGACGTCCATGAAGCCCATCAGCCGATGCTTGACGTACGGCCGGGTGCACGCCAACGCGACCAGCACGCAGAGCACCGGCGCGCCCAGGAGGCAGAACCAGCGGAACGCCACCCCCGCTGCCAGCGTCATGCAGGCCACCAGCGCCAAGACGAACACTGCATTGCCGTTGTCGGGCTGCAGCAGCAGAGCGAGAACCAGCACGAGCACGGGCCACATGGTGTTGAGGAAACCCTTCCGGAAGCTGCGGATCCTGGTCCCGCTGTCCGCGATCAGCGCCGCGGTGAACAAGACCACTCCCAGACGTGCCAGGTCCGCCGGCTGGAACTGCAGGCCGGCGAAGTTGATCCACCGCCGCGCGCCATGCACGGGCGTACCGAAGAGCGCAGCCACGTAGCAGAGCCCTGTGGTGACCAGGAACACGAGCCGCGCCCTGCGCCGCAACAGCTCGAGGGGCACCATGACGCAGAACAGGAACGCTACCAGCCCGGCTGCGAGCTTCGCGCCCTGGCCCTTCAGGGCCAGCAACCCACCACCCTCGGAACGGGGTCCCTGGATCGAGACAGCCATGACCAGCCCCAGGCAGCAGAGGGCAGCCGCCGCGAGCACCAGCCAGTCCAGGTTCTGGATGTGCGTCGGCTGATCGGCTGGTGATCGTCGGACCCGGTACAAGTCGAACTACCTGAGCTTGAACAAGGCCAGACTCGCCAGGGCCAGGAGCAGCCCCACGATCCAAGTACGGATGACGAGGCGGGTCTCCGGCATGCCACCGAACTGAAAGTGGTGGTGCAGCGGCGCGCAGCGAAACACGCGCTTTCCCGTGGTGCGGAACGAAACCACCTGGATGATGACCGATAGTGCTTCGGCTACGAAGACCCCTCCAACGACCAGCAATACCAGCTCGGTCCGGCTGACCAATGCCACGTAGCCCAGAGCGCCGCCCAACGCCAGGGACCCCACATCGCCCATGAAGACCTGAGCTGGAGCAGCGTTGTACCACAAGAAGGCAAGGGACGCACCCAACAATGCAGCCAGAAGGACACACAACTCGCTGCAGCCTGGGACGTGTTGGACCAGCAGATAGTCCGCGAGCCCTTCGTGTCCCACCAGGTAGGCGATGAGGGTGTAGGCCAGGGCCGCGATGGCGACGCACCCCGTGGCCAGTCCGTCCAGGCCATCGGTGAAGTTCACCGCGTTGGCGGATCCGGTCAGTACCAGGACAGAAACCGCCATGAAGGGCAGGCCGCCCCAGAGCGACAGATCCCAGGAGCAGTCCTTGAGGAACGGGAAATACAGCCTTGGCCCGCCGTGGGAGGCCTCGAGGCCGGCCTGCCGCTGGAGCAACACGGCTATCGCTACCGAGCCGACGGTAAGCAGCAGCTGCTTGGCTTTCTTGGACATTCCCAGCCGGCCTGCGACGCTCAGCTTGATCCAGTCGTCCATCAGGCCGACCGCCGCGTACCACAGCACCAGCCCGATCCCCCACAGGGAGAACACATGGGGGCCGTCGAACCGCATCCAAAGGGCGGAGGCCACCGCCAGACCTGTCACCAGGAACACTCCTCCCATGGTCGGGGTGCCTTGCTTGTCCTTGTGAAGGGCCCGCAGGATTTCTGAGTCGGTCTTGGTGGTGTCCTCGGCGACACCCCTG
>QJVU01000434.1 GCA_003235605.1 Planctomycetota bacterium
GGCTTCGAGGTCTTTCTCCCTGCCGCCAGGCTCTTGCGCGCCGCCATCGCCCCGGTCCGGTCCCGAGGCGCCCCGGCCTCGATCCACCGCCGGATCAGCTCGATCTTGGCTTCGGCGATAGGGTCCTCATCCAGGGGCATCGCCGGCTTCTCCTGTCGCGAGACCAGCAGGTAGAGGCGGCTGCTGGAGGCATCGCGGGGCACGACGGTCCTGCCGGAGCCGCCACCACGGATCGTGGCGGCGTAGGTGGTGAGGTCCAGGCCGCCCTTGTGTTCGTCCGGATCGTGACAGGCCGTGCAATGGGCCTCGAAGATCGGCAGGATGTCTTCGTGGTAGCTGACCAGCCCAGCGTCCCGTGCCGGCTCCTTCGCTGCCGGTCTGGCGGTGTTTCTGGTCGCGGGCCGGGTGGTCGGTGGGCTCTTCGATGGGGTCTTTGGTGGAGTTGAAGGACGCGTCTTCCTGCTTGCCAGCAACCGCATCAGTTCCTGCAGGCGCTGGAGCTCGGCCTCCGCCGAGGCCGCGTTCTGTTCCTCGGTCTGCGCCGCCACCTCGAGCTGCTTGGCTTGCTGACGCATCTGCGTGGCTCGCCGGCGATGCTGTTGCGCTCGCTTGCGCAGCTCAGCGAGCTTGGCCTGCCACTGGGCATCGTCGATCTTCTGCAACTCCTCGAGGAGCCGGTCCAGCTTCGGGCTTTCGGGCTCCTGTCCCGGCAGCACCGCGGCGAGCACCAGGCCAATCAGGATCTTCCACAACTTCGACGCCGCCATTTCCTGCCCATCAGTGGTTGAAGACGAATTCGTGGGAATTGAGAACCGCCCAGAAGATGTCCTCCCACGCCTGGACAGGAGGCGTGCCGTCGTCGAAGGCCGCCAACAGGCGCTCTGTCTCTTCGGGCCTGGGCGGGCGGCTGTAGGCCCCCATGTAGAGCTCCTCGATGATCTTCTCTTTCGGTGCTTTGGTCCGCAGCCTTTTCTGCAGGCAGCCGTCGCGGTGGCGCAGCTTGTCGTTGATGGTGCGGCCATTGATCAGGTGCAGGGCCTGGCTCAAGGTGGGCTCGCTGCGCCGATCGCAGGTGCAGGCACTGGTGCGTGAGGGACGGCCGAAGATGTCGAGGAAGCGGTTTTGCGGGTTGCCGTCTTCCACCCTCTCGGGTCGCGTGCCGAGAGGCAGGCCTCGGAACTTGGTCGGAACGCCGGTGACCTGATCCACCGCACCGAGCAGTTGCTCGGCGGTGAGCCTGCGTGTTGGCGCACAGGCGAATGCAGAGGGCGGCAGTGGCGTCGGGGACGGGCTCAGCTGGTAGCTGCGCGAGAGGACGATGTCACGAATCAGGCGTCTGGTGTCGAATCCGTACTCCACGAGCTTGCGGCCCAGGGTCGCATGGAGGTCTGGATGCGAAGGCGGGTTGCTGACCCGGACATCGTCCACCGGTTCGACGAGACCACGGCCGAAGAACCGGGCGAAGACCCGGTTGGCCACGTTCCGTGAGAAGTAGGGGTTGTCCCCGGAGACGATCCAGTCGGCCAGCACTTTGCGGCGATCGACGTTCGCGGGGATCTCGGGTCGCTCGCCGCCCAGGAACTTCGGTGGCGTGATCTGGTTGTTGCGGCGGTTCCGTACTTCGCCGCCGCCGCGGGGGAACACGACGTACTCGTACGGGTGCTCGCTCCGCTTGTAGCCGATACGCGCGAAGAACCCCGCAAACCCGTAGTAGTCGTCCATGGTCCAGCGTTCGAACGGGTGGTTGTGGCATTGCGCGCACTGGATGCGGACGCCAAGAAAGTTCTGGGCGACGTTCTCTGCGATCTCCAGGGGGTTGCGAGTGACGAGGTAGAAGTTCGCCGCGGGAACGGAGAAGGCCGGCCCATCGGCGGTGAGGAGCTGGTAGACGAGCCTGTCGAAAGGCTCGTTGCGGTGAAAGGCGTTCCGGAGCAGCTCGGTGTAGACGTGCATGCCCTTGCGTTCGAGGCGCTGGGACTCGATCCGCAGCACCTCCGCCCACTGCATCGCCCAGACATCGGCGAACTCAGGCCTTGCCAGCAACTCTTCCAGAAGCCGCGCCCGCTTGTCCGGTGTCTTGTCCGCGAGGAATCGGCGCGCCCGATCGGGCGTCGGCAGCACGTTCAGGACGTCCAGGTAGACCCGGCGCAGGAAGGTGGAGTCGTCGCATACGTCCACCGGCTGGATGCGCATCTTGCGCAGCTTGTTGTGCAGCGCTTGATCGATGTAGTTGCGGTCCTCAACGGGCTGCCAGACGAAGTCCCTGGCGGATTCGTCCAACACGAGCACCTGGGACACCACGGCAAAGTCGCCGTACCGGGCCATGATGCAGGCTTCGCCAGCAGTTCCCGACGTCAAGAGCCCGAGACCGTCGACAGCGGCTGCGCCACCGTTGCTGGAGCTCAAGATCGCAAGCTCGGTGACGTCCCGATCCGATCCGTCGGCATAGCTGGCGCGGACGCAGAGTTGCTGGTGCTGGTCCTTCCCCATCAGCACCACTT
>QJVU01000193.1 GCA_003235605.1 Planctomycetota bacterium
GTACCACTGGTCCCAGATCTTCTTTGCGGCGGCATCGCGCGCGCCCTCGTCGAGACCCTGGAAGTCCCTGCCGAGGAGCTGCGGGTGCTCGTCATAGTAGGCCCCCGCCACCTGAAGGTGCCACAGGTGCAGCGGGTGGATGGGCACGGTCCCCAGGGCATCCTTGAAGGCAATCCGCTCCGCCCATTCGTCGAAGAACTGCATGTCCATCTGCGAGTACTCGTGGGTGATCATCACGGGACTCCGATGGAGCTCCAGGAACGCGACAACCCGCAGCAGGGACGCCAGCACGATCACGATCGCCAGGACCTTGCGCCGGTGGCTCGAGAGCCAGGCTTCGATCCGCGCCAGTGGCGCGGCGGACAGGGGGTCGGTCATGGTCCTTGTGGGTGGAGACGGGGCCGGCCAAGGGGCACCCTAGCGACGGAGGATGTGCTTCGCAACCGCCGGTACTTCGGGACATTCCCGCCATCGGTCTTGCTGCGGGTGCAGGGTTTCTGGGATCGTGCTGGAGGATGCCGCTCCAACGACAAGCCGACGAAGACGACACCGGAACAACAGCGGTCGGATCCCGTTGGCAGCGCTTCCTGGACCTGCTCGACCGACGCGGACACCTGCTCGCTCTCCTGCTCGTCCTGGCCGGCCTGGGTCTGCGTTGCACCACCAAGCTGGGCTACTGGTTCAACCCGGACGAAGGCATCAACTACTCCCTGGTCACCCACCCCACCTTCGCGAGGTGCTGGGAGGAGCTCACGGCCAACTCGCACCCGTTCGGCATCTCCGTCGTGGTGTGGCTGATGGGCCACGTCAGCTTCGACCCCACATGGTTGCGCATGGAGGCGCTGGTGAGCGGCGTCGCGGCGATTCATCTGACCTGGCTGGCCGGCCGCGCGTGCGGCGGCCCTCTTGCCGGCCTGGTGGCAGCCGCACTCGTCGCGCTGTCGCCGGCCGCTGTGGAGCAGTCCCAGGCACTCCGGCCCTACATGATGCAGCTGGCGTTCCTGGCCGGAGCTCTGTGGGGGATCTCTCGCTGGTTGCAGCACCGCCGAGGCCTGGTGACCTTCTCCATCTTCTTGACCCTGGCCGTGGTGACCCAGTTCAGCTCGTTCTTCGTCGTGGGCGCCCTCGGTGCCTGGCTGCTGGGGCTTCTGTGCGCCGGCCGGATACGGCGACAGGAGATCCTGCCCCTGGGGGCAGCGTTCATCGGGCCCATCGCCGGGATGACATTCCTCTACGTGTTCCATCTCGGTCCCCACCTGTTGGGCAAGGAGATCCAGGAGGACGCCCAGGAAACCTGGCTGGCCCCCTTCTTCGTGACCGGACCGGCGCACGCGTGGGGCACCTTGCTCGCCCTGCAACGCTACTTGTTCGGCGCGTACCTGGCCGGGGCGATGGTGCTCGTAGTGCTTGTGGCCCTGGGTTACGGGCTCTGGTCGTACCGCCCGATCTCGTGGCTCACGCTGATCATGCTGGTGGTGGCCCTCGCGGTATCGGCCATGAGCCTGTACCCGTTTGGCGGGACCCGCCACGGCTGCTACCTCCTGCTGTTCCTGGGCCTGATGCTGGGGGATTCCCTGGCGACCTTGGGGCGCCGGGGGCCACGGCCTTTGCTATGGGCCTTGGGTATTGCTGCCGCTCTGGCGACTGTCGGCGGCCCGGTGGGGAAGCTCCTGGACAACGAACACACCAGGGGTGGACTGCCGGCAGAGCACGTCCTCAGCAGCCAGGACTGGCGGGAACTCGAAGAGCTTCTGGACACCATCGCCAAGACCAACGGTCTGCTGATCACCAACCTGCAGACCTACTACGCCCTCCTGCCCAAGCTGAACCTGCACCGGCATCCGGACTTCGTCGTGGACGACCTCGCCCGACGCTCCCGTTGGGGAAAGTGCAGGGTGTTCGCAACCCACAGCTGGGACTCGACGATCCATCCGTCCCAGCGGGGGCAGAAGAAGCACCTGGGGACCTTCCTCCACGCGCTGGACAAGCGCTACCAGGACATCAACCTGCAGGCAGAGGAGAGGCTGTGGATCATCGTGGCCGGCTGGACGACCAACGAGGTATTCGAGGTGATGCAGCTCCAGAATCTCGTGGGAAAACGAGCCCGGCTCATCCTCCGGCTCGTGGCCCGTCCGGGGTTCGCCGCCGTGGAGGTCCAGACCAAGCCGTTCCTGGAAGTCGTGGACAGCCTCGGCAGGTGACGCAGGGCCATCGGACCCTAGCGAACCACCAGCATCGTGCTCTTGAGCTTGGTCGAGCTCGGACCCGTCGAGATCTCGAACTCGCCCGGTTCCACCACCCAGGTGTTGTCCAGGCTCAGGCCCGCCAGGTGCCGTGGAGTCAACACGAACCGCACGTTGCGCTCCTCCCCAGCCTTCAGGAGGACCCGCTCGAAGCCCCGCAGCTGCAGCGTGGGCCGGGTCACGGTGCTCACCTTGTCGCGGATGTAGCACTGCACGATCTCGGTGCCATCCACCTCGCCAGTGTTCTTCACCCGCACGGACACCGTGGCTGCCTCGCCCACTCGGATCGTGGCTGCCTCGAGGACAGGATCGCCATACTCGAAGGTGGTGTAGCTGAGCCCAAAGCCAAAGGGGTAGAGAGGTGTCTTGTCGGCCAGGACATAGCCCCGGCGGGCAGAGGGTTTCTGGCTGTAGTGTGCCGGGATCTGGCCCACGGAACGTGGGAACGAGATCGTCAGCTTCCCTGACGGGTTCGTGTCCCCGAACAACACCTCCGCCAGGGCCGTGCCGCCCTCCTGCCCCAGATACCAACCCTCCAGAATGGCGTGCGCCTGCTCCGCGATCCTGTTGATGGTCAACGGTCGGCCGCCGAGCAGCACGACGACCACCGGCTTGCCAACGGCGTACACCTTGTCGAACAACTCCTGTTGGCGGCCGAGCAGGTCCAGGTTGTCCCGATCTCCCAAGTGGTACGTCGCCCATGCCTCTCGGCAGGTGGCTTCGTTCCCCCCCAGGAACATCACTGTGACGTCGGCCTTGCCGGCGATCTTGACGGCCTCCTCGATGCGTTCGGTGTCGTCTGCTGGCGGAGAAAGCTCCACCTTGTCCTTCCACCAGTCGGCGTCCTTCGGCGTGATCCTGCATCCCTCCGCGTAGAGAACTTCGATATTGCCCACGTTGCCCGCCTTGCCCGCCTCGCCCGCCTCGCCTGTCTTGCCCGCCTCGCCCGTCTTGCTCGCCTCGCCCGCCTTTCCCGCCTTGCCCGCGCGCTGCCTCATCCCCTCGAGCATGGTGACCACGCGGCCAGGACCGTCCGGGTCGGTGTAGCCACCGAGCATCTCCCGTTCCGCGTTCGGCCCGATCACCGCGATGGACTTGAGCTTCTTGTCATCGAGGGGGAGGGTCTTGCCCTCGTTCTTCAGCAACACGATGGCCTTGCGCGCTGCCTCCAATGCCAGTTCCTGGTGTTCCTTGCAGTTGACGATGCGCCTGGCTCGCTCCACATCGCAGTACGGCTGGTCCATCACCCCGCTCGCGAACTTGGCCCGCAGGATCCGTCGGACGGCACGATCCACCGAGGCCTCGGACACCTTCCCCGTCCGCACCAGCGCGGGGAGGTTCTTGTAACCCTTCGCCCATGGCAGCTCGATGTCCACCTGCACTGCCAGCGCCCGCCGGCCGGCCTCGTCGAAGCTGTCCACGACGTGGTGCAGGGTCTTGAGCTGCTCGATGCCAAGGTAGTCGCTGACTACGAAGCCATCGAAACCCCATCGCGCCCGCAGGACGTCCACCATCAGCTTGCGGTTTGCGTGGAGCGGGACGCCGTCCACCTCGTTGTAGGAAGCCATCACGCTCAGGACGCCAGCCTCCCTGACGGCTGCCTCGAAGGACGGCAGGAAGACCTCGAGGATCTTGCGTTCGGAGTAGTTCGCCGGCGCACAGTTGGTGCCACCCGCAGGTTGCCCGTGAACAGCGAAGTGCTTGGCGGTCGCGAACACCCGGTCCGGCGGCAGCATTTGGTCCGGGCGCGCGCCCCTTCCCTGGAACCCGCGGATGCAGGCGACCCCCAGCCGGCTGACCAGCCAGGTGTCCTCGCCGTAGGTTTCCTCGGTGCGGCCCCAGCGTGGATCCCGACACACGTCCAAGACAGGAGTCAGCGCATGTTGGGCGCCACGCGCCCGCATCTCCCTGGCTACGACGCCGAAGATCCTCTCGATCAGGTCTTCGTCCCATGTGCACGACAGGCCGATGGCCTGAGGGAAACACGTGCCTCCGGGAGCCATGTGGCCGTGGAGGCCCTCCTCGTGGAACATCGCCGGGATGCCCAGGCGGGTCTCCTCGATCAGGAACCGTTGGATCTCGTTCAGGTACGAGACCCCCTCCTCGAGGGTTTTCGCCTCTGTCGGCCGCGCGACCTGCCCGATCCCCAGGTACAGCAGCTTGCGGGCACCCTCGGGGTCGAAACGTCCCTTCTTGTCCAGGATCCCCTTGCCCCACTTCTCCTTGTCGCCTGCCATCGGCCAGACGCAGCAGATCTGCGCCACCTTCTCCTCCAAGGTCATGCGCGCCATCAGATCGTCGACACGCATGTCGATGGGCAGGGTGCGATCCCGGAAACGGTGATCTGCAGACACCCGGCCCGTACTCTCGCACGCGAGCAGAATGACCAGGCAGAAGAGGTACGGAGTCGGGTACATTCTTATCGTTTCACGCCGCAACGATAAGAATGTACCCGACTCCGTACTACCGGCGCTTCCACAAGGGGTCACGCTTTTCCAGGAAGGCCTGCGTGCCCTCCTTCATCTCATCCGTGGCGCTGATCATGCCGAACAGGTCGGCCTCCAGGTCGAGGCCGTGGCCGAGGCCCAGGTGGGCGCCGCGGCGGGCAGCCTGCTTCGCAAGTCCGAGGGCCAGCGGCCCCCTTCCGAGGATGCGCCGGGCCGTGTTCTCCACCTCTGGAAGCAGGTCCTGAGGCTCGAACACGCCGTTCACGAGCCCCAGGCGTTCCGCGGTCCTGGCGTCCACGGGGTCGCCGGTCAAGATCAGCTCCAGGGCCCGCCCCATGCCGATCAGGCGCGGCAGCCGCTGGGTCCCGCCGTAGCCCGGGATGATTCCCAGACCGACCTCCGGCAGGCCCAGACTGGCATTGGTGGAGGCATAGCGCAGATCGCAAGCCAGCGCCATCTCCAATCCGCCACCGAGGCAGTAGCCATTGATCGCCGCGATCACGGGTTTCGGGCTGTCCTCCACGAGCCGGGTCAGGTTCTGTCCCAGCCTGCTGTTGGCCTTGCCGTCCAACACCCCCTGCTTTGCGAGCATGGCGATGTCGGCACCGGCGATGAACGACTTCTCTCCCGCACCGGTGAGAATGATCACGCCGACGCCGGCGTCTGCCGAGCAGGCCTCGAAGGCCTCGGCGAGTTCCATGATCGTCTGGTTGTTGAGGGCATTGAGCCGCTTGGGCCGGTTGACGATCAACGTGGCGAGCAGGCCATCCCGCTTCATCAGGATGTTCGCCTCGCTTGGGTCGCTCATGATGCTTCGCCCTCGCCGGCTCCTTGTTCTGGTTCCTGGAGAGGCTCGACCACTCGCACGGTGACCCGCTCGATTCCGACTCGCTCCTTCGGCTTGCTCTCTTCACCACCATTGAAGGTGACATCGACGCCGGCGATCTCGTCCAGCACGTCCAGCCCCTCTTTCACGTGCCCGAAAACCGTGTACTGACCATCGAGGGAACGGACGTGCTCACCATGGACGACGAAGAACTGGCTCCCCGCCGAGTTCGGATCCGAGCTCCGGGCCATGGACAGGACGCCACGCTCGTGGGGCAGGTCGCTGAACTCCGCACCTATCTGGTACCCCGGGCCGCCGGTGCCCGGGTGGCCGGTGGCACCCTTCCGGGTGTGGGGACACCCTCCCTGGATCATGAAGCCCTTGATGACGCGATGAAACGCCAGCCCGTCGTAGAAGCCCTCTTGCGCGAGCTTGGCGAAGTTGCGCACATGCCCCGGCGCTTTCTCCGGGTAGAAGCCGATTACCATCGTGCCCTTGTCGGTTTCCATGGTGGCTTCCAGCGCGGCGAGATCCACGGTGTCGAAATCGATCATGTCTCCTCCTTGGCCAGGGTCGGCTACTGCTTCTTCTTGAATACCGGGTTCACGATTGCCACCTTCAGGTGGACAGGCTCGGCGGGAGTGGAACGCTGTGGTCCCACACACCGCACGTTGGCAATCTTGTCCAGGGTCTCGAAGCCACTCTCCAGCTCGCCGAACGCCGTGTACTTGCCGTCCAGCCCGCGGTTCGGGGCGTGCATGATGAAGAACTGGCACCCGGCGGAATCCGGGTCGTTGGAGCGGGCCATGGACAGGACCCCGCGCAGGTGGCGGAGATCGTTGAACTCGGCCTTGACCTTGTAGCCGGGATCGCCGGTGCCTGGCATCCCGACAGCACCCTCCTTGGTATTGGGACAGCCGCCCTGGATCATGAAGCCCCGGATGACCCGGTGGAACCTCGTGCCATCGTAGAAACCCTCCTTGGCCAGCTTGACGAAGTTGCGCACGTGTCGCGGCGCCTTGTCAGGCCGGAACTTGAGGGTCATGTTGCCCAGGCTCGTAACCAGCGTGACCGTCGTCTTGGTCAGGTCCAGGTCATCCAGCTTGACCTTCGCCATGTCCGGGGCCACCGTCACCGTCGTACCGACACCGACGAACCTCGGCCAAGCGAACGTGACCCGCGCCATGTCCTT
The DNA here is from genome assembly GCA_003235605.1 of Planctomycetota bacterium. The sequence continues at coordinate 6,709 of QJVU01000193.1, forward strand.
GGGGGCGCCCTGGGGGAACACCTGTTTGCACGAGATCGTGATGGTGCGCTCGATCTTGGTGCCGGCGGCGAGCTTCACGTCGCCGCTCACCACATTGCGGAGCTTGGGCCCGTCCTTGCCATCGATCTTCACCTCGAGATCCCAGCCCGCCAGGATCGTGGCATTGACCACCGAGTCCTCGCGGGCATCCACCCGCAAGACAAGCTCCACATCGCCGTCCGACAGCACCACGTCGTTCTTGGCAGAAAGGGTCACCTCGCATCCACGCTTGTTGGCGCCGGAGGCATCCTGCGCGGAGGAAACTCCAGCCTGGGACATTACGCCAGCGGAGAGCAGGGTCGCCGCCAGTAGCAAACTCTTCATTCTCATGGTCTCTTCTGGTTGAGGGTTGAAGTGGGACTTGTGAGCGTCGTCAGCGGGACTCCAGGGACAGGGCCATGCCCATGCCACCGCTCATGCAAAGCGTGGCCAGACCCTTCCGGGCTCCCCGCCGGCGCATCTCATGGAGCAGGGTCACGACGATCCGCGCACCCGTGGCGCCGATGGGATGGCCGAGGGCGATGGCCCCGCCATTGACGTTCACACGTTCCATGTCCAGCGAAAGCTCCCGGTCACAGGCAATCACCTGGGCCGCAAAAGCCTCGTTGAGCTCGATCAGGTCGTAGGCATCGAGAGGATCGCCTGTCTTCTCCAACAGCTGGCGCACCGCCGGCACCGGTCCAATGCCCATCGTCCGCGGCGAGCAGCCCGCCACGGCGGACCCCCCCAGGTAGGCCAAGGGTGCGAGCCCCCGCCGCCGGGCCTCGTCCTCGGTCATGAGCAACAGCGCAGCAGCGCCATCGGTGATGCCCGACGAGTTGCCCGCATGGACGGTTCCGTTCTCCGGGCGGAACACCGGCGGCAGCTTGGAAAGAGCCTCGATCGTGACTCCCGGCCGCACGTGCTCGTCGGAATCGACGGTCCGGGTCGTCTTGCGTTCCACCACGGTCACCGGGACGATCTCCTCGGCGAAGCGGCCTTCCCTCTGCGCGGCCTCGGCACGCTGGTGAGACCGCAGGGCGTACTCGTCCTGTTCCCTTCGATCGATCCTGAAGTCGTCGGCCAGGTATTCCGCAGTCATGCCCATCGGCTCCTTGAGGATGCCGCAGGTGAAACCGTCCTGATAGTTGCCATCGAGTGCCTTGTCATGGCCCAGGCGGTATCCCGTGCGCATGTTCGGGAGCAGGAACGGAATGTTGGTCATGCTCTCCATGCCGCCGACCAGCACGATCTTCCGGCCGTCCAGCAGCAGGCTCGCGCGGCCCAGGTCCAGGCACTTCAGGCTGGACCCACAGGCCTTGTTCACCGTGTAGGCTGGTGCCTCCTCGGGACAGCCGCTGCGGATGGCCACCTGTCGTGCCGGGTTCGGTCCCGACCCGAGCTGCCGGGCCTGGCCGAAGATCACCTCCTCCACGTCACCCGCCTCCACCCCCGC
>QJVU01000003.1 GCA_003235605.1 Planctomycetota bacterium
GCCACACATGCTGCACTGCAACGTCTGCTGTCCTACGACCCGCGGATCCAGTCAATCTGCACGGTGGCTCCCCGGGACGATCGGCACGTCATTGTGCTGAGCGTGACCCGGGAGCATGGGACCCGGCTCGCCGGCGCGCCCATCAAGCTGACCGAACAGGGCTACCGTGCCTTCCGCACAGGGCGCCCCACGACCGAGCAAGGCCCAAGAACACTCGCCTACGTTCCGGTCTTCGGGTCGAACCAAGACGCCCTTGGGCTCTTGGTCGTCGAGACCGAGACGAGATCAACCGCTTCCGCCGACGTCTGGATCCTGTTGGTGCTGCCGCTGCTTGTCGCGGCAGCCGCGGGAGTCTGGCTGACGATGCAATTTGCCAGGCCCCTGGCCAGGATCCAGTCGGTCTTCTCGGATCGCGCTGCCGGCCTTCCCCAACCTCGGTCCATTGTCGAAGCAGCGGACTCGATCGGCGACCTCGTCGCGAGATTGAGCCACGATCGGCACGTGCTCGAGGCACAAGTGCGAGCCAACGCGAGGCACGCCAAGGAAACGAGCCAGGCAAGGGACGAGCTTGTCTCCAACACGGTGCACGAGCTGCGGGCACCGCTGTCGACGGTCATCGCGACCCTGGAGGTCCTGGACAACTTCAACGACGTGACCCAGGCGGAGAGAGCGGAGTTCCTTGCACAGGCCGCCGCGGCCTGCCAACACATGCGGCTGTTGGTCAACGACATCATGGATTCGGCAGCCATGGAGAGCGGCACCTTCGCCGTCCAACCCGGCACCTGCTCGCTGAATGAGATCTTCCGCGCAGCAAGACGCGTGATGCAGCCCTCGGCGCTCGCCAGCAGAATCGAGCTGACCATCGAATCCTCCGACCCGGATATCCACGTCCACGCTGACCAGAGCAGGGTGCTGCAGGTCTTGTTCAACCTGATGAGCAATGCCATCAAGTACTCCGGCAGCGGTCGCATAGTGACCCTGCGCGCGACCGCCAACGAGGTGGCCGCAGTGATCGAGATAGAGGACGAGGGCGAGGGCGTGCCGTCAGCGGCGCGAGCGCACCTGTTCAGCAAGTTCGCGCGCCTGCCCCGCAGCCACCAGCGCGTTGTGGACAGCAGCGGGATCGGCCTCTACCTGTCCAAGCAGCTGGTCGAACTGATGAACGGCACCATTGGCCACCGCGGGCGGGACGGAGAGGGAAAGACCGGCTCGGTGTTCTGGTTCACCCTGCCCCTCGCCCACGGGCCGATCCGCGCCCAAGAGCCGGTCATCGCCCAGGAGCCGGTTGGGGACGGGGAGCCGGTCGCGCCTGTACGCGCTCCCCTGGAGCCAACCCTCGACGAGGGCACCTGAGCGGGATACGACAGATCGAATGGCCACCCTCTGGGTGCTTCCGGTCTGCCTCCTGTTGTCTGCCTCCCTGCGGCCCCAGGATCGCTACAGCATCAGCCTCCCCGAGGGCTGGCGTCGGCTGACACCTGACGAGGTCCGCATCCTGCGCCCCAAGCTGCCCAGCGACCTGCGCGAGATGGTGTTGCCAGGCACCCTCGACCGCTTTGGACCGGTGGACAAGTGGCTTTCTGCCGGGTTCGACGGTCGTTGCCTGACGGTCGCCGAGAAGGAGGGTGAGCCGCCCGTCGACGCAGAGGGCCTGGCCAGGATCCGATCCTGGGTCGAGGCACACGGCACCTACGTTTCGGGAAAGCAGGCCACCGTTGGGCCCAACGGCCACCCGGTGCTGGAGGTGGTGAGCCGCAGGCCGCCCGATCGGTTCCTGGAGGTATACGCACCCACGGGCGGGAGGCTGATCATCTTCCAGTTCCGCGCCCATGAGGAGGACTTCGCCGCCGCGCTGCCCCTGTTCCGGAAGGCTCTCGGGACACTGGTCTTTGCCCGCGAGCCCAAGGGAGCGCCCAAGCTGTCCGATCGACTACAAAATGCCGCAATTGTTGGCGCCATCGTCGGGGTTGTCCTATTGGTACTCTACAAGTGGAGCAGGAAAACCTGAGGGGCGGCTCTGTTCGCCACCATGTGTGAACCATTTGTGTGAGTCGGAATCCCCCGGTCTCAGCAGTGCAGACAAACCGACGGATCAACAAAAGCCTCTTCGCCGCCGGCATGCAGTGCGCAAAGCGGCTCTTTCTGGAATACCACCGGCCGGACGAGATACCCGAGCCGACCGTGGGGCGTCAGGCCCTCGTCGCGGCCGGGGAACAGCTCCTTGCACTCGCCCGTGAGCGGTTTGCGAACGGCAGGACCGTCGACGCCGACGACCCCGTCCAGGCCGCCGAGCAGACGGGTGAAATCCTGAGCCAGGGGGAGGGCGCTGCGATCTTCAACGCCGCCTTCGTGGCGGACGACGCAGAGGTGCGGTGCGACATCGTGCTGCCGACCGGCACTGGGCAGCTGGACCTCTTCGAGGTAAAGGCCGGCACCAAGGTGAAGCCCAGGCATATCCAGGACTTCGCGTTTCAGGTCCTCGTCATCGAAGCCTGCGGGTACAGGGTCCGCAACACCAGCATCGTGCACCCCAGCTCGGACTACTTGCATGACGGCGGCAAGGACCTTCCCCTGGACAAGCTCTTCAAGAGCATCGACGTTTCGGCGAAGGTCCGGAAACGGCTGGCGGCTGCCCAAGCCTGCCTCGACAACTACCTCACCGTGGTCACCGACGAGACGACTCTGGACCTGCCGATGGGAACCTGGTGCACGGCGCCGATTCCCTGCCACTTTCTCGAGGCCTGTCGCGCGGAGGCCGCAGCCCACCCGCTGCTGGAGCTCCCGGACGTGACAAAGGCCCTGGAGAGTGAGCTTCACCAGGAAGGCATCGAGGACCTGGAGCATCTGGACGAGAGACGCCCCGGCCTCACACTGATCCAACGACGCGCGCTGCGCAGCGTGACCCGGGGCGAGATGGTGCTGGAGCCCGCCGCGTGCAAGATCCTGGAGAGCGCAGAGCTCCCGGTTGGCCTGATTCACGTGGACTATGCCCTGCAAGTCATCCCTCGTTTCAGCAACAGCCGGCCATGGGAGCACGTGCCGTTCCAGTGGAACGCTCGTATCGTTCACGAGGACGGCACCGTGGGCGAGCAACATTGGCTGGCAGACAGCAAGGATGACCCGCGGCCGGGGTTCATTCGCAGCCTGGCGAAGTGCGCCGAGCGATGCGAGACCCTGGCACTCTACGATGACCGTCTGCAAGGAGTCTTGAGGCAACTGCTCGAACAGCTACCCGACGAGAAGTCCCAGGTGCGTTCCCTGCTGCACGTGCCGACCCTCGCAGTGGATCACGTTGTCCGGACGGGCATCTACCACCCGGAGTTCCGTGGCAGCTTCGACTTCGAGGTCGTGCTGCGCGCCCTGGCGCCGGAGCTGGACCTGGATGCGTTGCCGATCCGGACGCCAGCCGAGGCCACCGCCGCCTTCCAACGACTGCTGCAGGGGCGCACCCGCGCGCCCACCCGACAGCAGCTCAGCTCCCAGTTGGCGGAATTTGGTGGCCTGCGGGGCCAGGGGCTTTGGCATTTGTGGGATCTGGCGCAGAGGGCATGACCTCCGGGACCGCCGGGATCTCCAGCACGGACTCCCGTTCGCGCGAGAGGTAGGTGTAGCCGGCGAGGCCTTCATCGAACCGCTTCAGCAGCAGTGCTGAATCCTCCATGCACAGGTCTCCCTTCCGTAGGGCTTCTTCGGCCGCAGCGCGAACGCGACGGATCAAGTCACGTTTCTCGTAGCGAACGTAGCCCAACACCTCGTTGACGGAATCCCCTTCCACAACGCGGTCGATCCGGTATCCGAACAGCTCGTCGAGGCTCACGTGAATGGCGGTGGTGTCGCCGAACAGATTGTGCAGGTCGCCGAGGATCTCCTGGTAGGCACCGACCAGGAACATGGCGAGGTAGTACGGTTCGCTCCCTGGCTCGTGTAGCTCGAGGGTTGCCTTCATGCCGCGGACATCTATGAACCGATCGACCTTGCCATCGCTGTCGCAGGTCAGGTCTGCAAGCGTTGCCTTGCGCGTGGGCTCTTCATCCAAGCGATGAATCGGCATCACGGGAAACAGCTGCTTGACCGCCCAATGGTCGGGCACCGACTGGAAGATCGACAGGTTGCAGTAGAAGGTGTCAGCGAGGGAGCTCTCCAGGCCCGCCAGTTCCTCAGGGACCGGGTCCGTGTCCTTGGTAAGCGCATGCACCCGGTGACATATCGCCCAGAAGATGTTCTCGGCGAGAGCGCGTCCCGGCAGGTCCATGTAGCCGAGGTTGAAGAGGCTGTTGGCTTCCTCCTTCAGTTGCACGGCGTCGTGGTAGCTCTCGCGGCAGGTCTTCGGCGAAATCGATTGCCAGGTCTCGTAGAGCTGGCTGACCACGGGCTCGTCATGGTCAGCCGCACCGGGAGGAGGCGCGGCCATGGGTACGCGGGCAGTATCCAGCACGTCGAACACCAGGATGCTGTGATACGCCACCAGCGCGCGACCGGACTCGCTGATGATCACGGGATGCGGGATGTCCTTCTCGTCGCAGGCCTTCTGGATGGCATCCACCACGTCGTTGGCATACTCCTGCAAGGAGTAGTTGGTGGAGGAGTGGGACGTGGTCTGTGAGCCGTCATAGTCCACCCCGAGGCCACCGCCGACGTCCATGTACCTCAGCCCGGCGCCCAGGTCATGGATCTCCGCGTAGATCCGCGTGGACTCCTGCAGTGCGCCCTTGATCGAGCCGATCGACGTGATCTGGCTGCCGACGTGGAAGTGCATCATCTCCAGACAGTCCAGCAAGTCGGCCTCGCGGAGCCGCTCCACGACGCGAACCAGCTCCGAGGCAGTCAGACCGAACTTCGAACCGTCCCCCGCCGACTCCAGCCACCTGCCGCTACCCCGCGAGGTGAGCTTGGCCCGAACGCCAAGATGCGGCCGCAGTTCCAAGCGCTGACTGGCGCGCAGGATCATCTCCAGCTCTGCGAACCGGTCGATGACGATGATCGCGTGGCGACCCAGGTTCTGCGCCAGGAGACAGGTCTCCACGTAGGTGATGTCCTTGTAGCCATTGCACACGATGATCCCGTCAGAATGGTCTGTCAGCGCAAGCGCGATCAGCAGCTCTGGCTTGCTGCCGGCTTCCAGGCCGAGGCGATAGGGACCGCCGAACTCCAACAACTCCTCTACCACGTCCCGTTGCTGGTTCACCTTGATCGGGTAGACACACTGGTAGCTGCCGCGGTAGCCACATTCGTCGATGGCGCGCTGGAAGCTGCCGCAGAGCTTGGTCACCCGGTCCTTCAGAATGTCCGGAAACCGCACCAGGAACGGCAACATGTAGCCGCGCTTCTGCAGGTGCTCCACGAGGTCATACAGGCTGATCGCCTGTCCAGAAGGACCCTGCGGGTGGACCACGATGTGGCCGGCTTCGTTAATGTTGAAATAGCCGTTTCCCCACGCCTGAACCCGATAGAGCTCGGCTGCGGCCGCCGTGGACCAAGCCTGGGGGTCTTGGGATTTGTGTTTCAAGGTACGGTACCCGGGGTGATGATCGACGATGATCGACGACGATCCGGCTCCTCATATAAATAGCGCACGACAGATGACACTCCATAAAGACGATCCTGAAATCGACGTCCTGCTCCAGCAGGAGCTGCGGCGCCAGGCAGGAACGCTGTCCCTGATCGCCTCGGAGAACCACTGCAGCGCGGCCGTGCGGGCCGCGTGCGCCAGTGTGATCACCGACAAGTACGCGGAGGGCTATCCCGGCGCCCGCTACTACGGCGGCTGCGAAGTGGCGGATCAGCTGGAGGACATTGCGCGCCACCGTGCGCTGCGGGTCTTCGTGGGCGCCGAGCACGCCAACGTCCAGCCACATTCGGGCACCACCGCGAACCTGGCAGTCCTGGAGACCCTCGCGGGTCCTGGCGGCTGCATACTGGGCATGGCCCTGAGCGCCGGCGGCCACCTCAGCCATGGCTACCCCAAGAGCCATACCGGCCAGATCTTTACGCCGGTGCAGTACGGTGTGGACCCGGAAACCGGCCTGATCCGCTACGAGGAGGTGCGGGAGCTGGCGAAGGCACACCGCCCGAAGGTCCTGATCGCCGGCGCCAGCAGCTACCCGCGCTGCATCGACTACGCCCTCATGGCCGAAATCGCCCGGGAGGCGGGTGCCCATCTGGTGGCCGACATCGCCCACCCGGCGGGTCTCATCGCCGGCGGCCAGATGCCCTCCCCGGTGGGGCACGCCGACGTCGTCACGATGACGACGCACAAGACCCTGCGGGGACCCCGCGGTGGTCTGATCCTGAGCACGGCCGCTCTGGCCAAGACGATCGACTCCGCGGTGTTTCCAGGCGCCCAGGGCGGGCCCCTGATGCACCAGATCGCGGGCAAGGCAGTGGCCTTCGGTGAGGCACTCCGGAAGGACTTCGAGGACTATGCCCGCCGCGTCGTGGCGAACGCCCGGCACCTGGCCGACTGCCTGCGCGAGTTGGGCCTCGTCATCGTCACCGGCGGCACCGACAACCACATGGTCCTGGTGGATCTCCGCGCCACAGGGGTGACCGGCGCCGAGGTGGAGGACCGCAGCCTGAAGGCAGGTATCTCCCTCAACAAGAACATGGTTCCCGGCGACAGCCGCCCCCCCAGGATCACGAGCGGCATCCGCCTGGGAACCGCCGCTGCGACCACCCGGGGCATGGGCCCGTCGGAGATGGAGGCCCTGGCAGACATCCTGGTGGAGCTCACCCGGGGCAGGGACCCGACCTCGTTTCGCGGCCGGGTCCAGGAGATCTGCGCCGCATTCCCCCTGCCTGCCTAGCTGGCGTGGCAGGTCGGCTGGCTACTGGACGGTCATCGCGAGGCCGTTGGTGAACACCACGGGGAACGGGTTGCGGTTGTCCTGATCCGCAACCAGGAGCTGGGCGCGGAAGAACAGGCCCTTCAAGCTGGCGACGTTCGGGATCGGCGCTGCCAGGGTGAAGGTGCCGTTGGCCTGGGAGCGGTTCTGGCCGGTGTTGGAGCCCGTGGTGGCGAGGGCCAGCTGCAGGGGCGACAAGTCCGTGTTCAGGAAGCACCCCGGGGCGCCGAAGCTGGCCGCGGAGACAGGTGTGAACGTTTGCTGGAAGCCGAACACCAGCAGGCATTTTTGGGCTGGCGGCAGTCCAAAGCCCTCGAGGCGGAAGGCTTGGCCCACGGTCGGGGTCAGGGGCGCACCGAACACGCCGATGTTGCGGTGGCCGTCCGAACAACCGGTGCCGACTGCCTGCACCGCGCTGGCGTTGACGTACAGACGCACCGGGGTGCTGAACGTGTTGAACGGGTTGTCACCGTGCCACGCCCACTGGTCACCGGTGTTCTGGCCATCACCGTTCACGGTGTTCACCACCGCCCACAGGTCTACCTTGCCTGTAGCACTGGGGGCCGTGTAGCCGAAGGTCCAGCTCCGCTGCGCGTTGAACGAGTTGGTGTGGGTTATCCATGTGCCCGAACTCGTCACCTGGGAGGTGGTGCCGGCAGCAAGCGTCCCGGCGCTCACGTCCGCAACGAAGCCGCCAGCGAAACCCAGGTTGGGGTGCTTGGCCGCGCCGCCGGTAGAGAAGACATTGACGGAGATCTTCTGTGCCGCGCTGAGCACTCTGGCCGTTGGGACCACGAACACCGACGGCCCACCCGGGAAGATCGAATGGCAGTTGCCACACGAAGAACCGCCGCGGGCGTACGCATCGAAGGGCGTCGGCGGTAGTGCGCCGGTGCCATTGGAGCTGGCGCCGTCCATCAGGAGGACGCCGACCAAGAGGGTGGTACAGAGCAGCAGCAATGGTGATTTGGTGGATCTCATGACTTGGGTTTCTTTCCTGGGCTCGCTTCAGGAGACGAGGGCGAGTGTCGGGTTTCGGACCATGACCTGGGGGCGTGGCGGCCGAGACACGTCAGTCTGACCGTCCCGCCCCAGGGCCGCAAGTACTTCAGGCATGCCATCTGGCGCTGCTACCTTACGGGCAGTGCCGGGTTACCCGGCTCGGTGTTCCTGCTCGCTGCGATCTTCCCGGATCCGAGGCGGGTCAGCCCATGGTCGTAGCCGAGGTAGCGGAGTCCAAGGAGAAGTCCATGCACACCGGGCCTTCGGGGTGGTGACACCTGGTCCGCCTGCAGGGGACGCAA
>QJVU01000639.1 GCA_003235605.1 Planctomycetota bacterium
GCGCATCTTCACGGCCGTCGAGGCTGCCGGCAAGAGGAACAAGCTGCCGCTCACCGGGTCCATCGGCCTGACCGAGATCCACTACGTCAAGGACTCGGTGACGACGGTCCTGGCCCGTGCCGACCGGGCGCTCTACGCCAGCAAGTCCAGGGGACGCAACCGCTTTTCGGTGGATGGTGCCTGATGCCAAGAGCCCTCGGCCCCTGCCGTCGGACCCCGCCCCCTGGACGCTCCACCGCATCCATCGGTATGCTGCCGGCACACGTGGAAGACCCCGACAGTTCACGACCGGGAGGTAGTCGCCACAGATGGTGACGAGCCTCCCCGGCGCTAGCGACCAGGTCTTCCAGTTCCCACTGGAAGGTAGCCTCTCACCCCTTGGCCTCGCCTTGGCCTGCGGGCTCCTCGGCATGGCCGCTTTCGGCGCCCACAGCGCCACCGCGCTGCTGCTCTACTCCCCAACCAAGCTGGCACGGAAGCTAGCGGCCAGGACGGGCAGGGACGAGCTCATCTCCACGCTCCAGGCCCAAGGCCGCGAGCTACAGGTGGTCGCCCGCCTGCTGACGATCTTCGGCGTCGTCGGTGCGGTGTTCCTGACCTACCAGAACGTCGAGGGCACCCTGGGCACCGTCGCCATGGTGGCGATGGCCCTGGCGCTGTTCTTCCTCGTGGGCGTCCTGCCGGCAGCGGTGGCGGCCCGCCGGGCCGAGGACCTGGTCCTCGGCGTGGTGCCCGCCCTGCAGACACTCCGCAGGCTGCTGAGGTATCCACTGGTGCTCCCCCTGCTCTGGCTCGCGACACCCGTGCTGCGTGCCCTGAGGGTCCCGGATCAGCCACCCACGGACCCGGAGGAGGTTGCCGACGAGATCCTTGCCGCGGTCTCGGACTCGGCAACCGCAAGCGCCTTGGAGGAGGAGCGGAAGGTCTGGATCGGGAACATCATCGAGCTCGAGGACGTACATGTCTCCGAGGTGATGACCCCGCGCACGGACGTGCTGGCGTTCGAAGCCGGGTTGTCACTGCGCGAAGCGGTGGCAAGGGCAGTGCAGGCCGGCCACTCGCGTTTTCCGGTCTACCAGGACAAGATGGACAACGTTGTCGGGGTCTTCTATGCCAAGGATGCGCTGGCGTACTTCGGTCAGAACGGCACTGCGGAGGGAGCACAGGTCAAGGACATCATGCGCCAACCACTCTTCGCGCCGGAGAGCATGGGCGTCCTGGACCTGCTCAGGGAGTTCAAGACGCTCAAGGTGCAGCTGGCGGTCGTGCTGGACGAGTACGGCGGCAATGCCGGCCTCATCACCATCGAGGACATCCTCGAGGAGATCGTGGGTGACATCAGCGACGAGTACGACCCCGATGAAGAGGAGCCCATCAAGGTCATCGAAGACCAACGTGTAATCGAGGTCTCGGGCAAGGCCCGTGTCGAAGAGGCCAATGCCTTGCTGAAGGACCGCGTCCCCGAGGGCGACGACTACGACACGGTTGCCGGCTTCGTGTTCAACCACCTGGGCCGGATTCCCGAGGTGGGCACCCGGTTCGAAGCAGACGGCATAGCCTACGAGGTGTTGCGGGCGAACGGCCGCCGCATCGGTCGACTGCGGCTGACGCTTATGCAGCCCCAGCCCCAGGACAGTTGATGTCGGACAGTTGATGTCGACCGCCCAGCAGGCACTCGTTTGGCAGCGCAGCGACTTCCGTGAGTCCAGCCGCCTGGTGACGCTGATCACGCGGGCCCAGGGCAAGCTGGTTACCCTGGCCAAGGGGGCGCACCGGGAGCACAGCCCCTTCCTCGGCCACATCGACTTCCTCAACCTGATCGAGGCGCGTCTCGGCCGCGGTGGCCTGCCTCTGTTGCACAGGGTGAGGTTGCTTCACGAGCCGCGCGGCCTGCGCGAGCCCCGCCGCTACCTCGCCGCCAGCTACCTCTGCGAGCTGTTCGACCCCGTCTTTCCCCACGGCCGTCCAGATCCCGAGGTGTTCGACCTGCTGGCCGGGGGCCTACGGCTGCTGGAACGCTGTCCGCCACAGGGCATTCCCCAGGTCATCCTCGGGGTGGAGCTTCGCCTGCTCCGAGCGCTGGGGCTGCTGCCATCGCTCGAGGCCTGCGCCCGGTGCGGCTCCACGGGACAGCTGCAGCCTGCACCACTCCAGCCTGCTCTGCTCTGCTCCCACTGCTCCGGACGAATCGGGGCACGCCCGGTGCCACGGCCTGTACTCACCTGGCTGGACCGCGCGGCGCATTGCGGCGGGCGCGACCTCCCCGACCTGCCTCCGCCCCCCGCCGCGGCCGTCCGGCTCCTGGGACGTTTCCTCCCGCTGGCGCTGGAACGGCAGTTCCGGCTGCGCACCCGCGCCCTGGCGAGCACCAGGCCCGTGGCGGCGGCGGCCCTTTCCTTGATGCTCGTGGCGACGATGCTGGCCTGCACCAGCATCGATGTCCCGCTGCCAGTGAACCCCACCGCGGCCATCAAGGAGTCCGAGGCGTTGCTTGCACAGAAGAAGCCCGAGGCTGCCCTGGTGGTGCTCAAGCACTACGACCAAGAGCAGTTCGCTGGCGCCGAGCGGGCACGACGCACCGCGCTTCTCGGCAGGGCCTACTACATGGCCGGAGACAGCTGGCAAGCCTACAAGGAGATCAAGAGCTTCGCCCAGGACTATCCATCGAGCCCCACGACCGAGGTCGCCGATGTGCACCTCAAGGCCGGGCTGCAGCTGCTGAAGAGCGACGGTGGCTTCTTGTTCTTCTACTCGGACAACAAGCGCGGCCGCCAGATCCTCGAGGACTTCCTGGTCTACTACCACTACTCTCCCCGCATCCCCGACGTGCTGCACGAGCTCGCCGAGAGTGCGTTCCGGGGCGAAGACTACGAGCTCGCCAAGGAGCGATACACCCAGCTCATACAAGACTACAAGTCAAGTGAGTGGATCACGCTCGCACGCTTTCGGGTGGCGATGTGCTACTTCCGGCGCCTCCAAGGGCCCTCCTACGACCTGGGGGAGATGACAAGGGCACGGAACGAACTGCGAGACTTCCTGGCAACGCCCAACGAAAACCCCAAGATGAGCGACCAGGCTCGGGCGGCGCTTGCCATCGTCCAGGAGTGGCTCGGCGAGAAGCATGTCCGTATCGCCGACTTCTACACCACCATCCAGAACCGCTACGGTACCGTGTACCACCTGCGGATCGCTGCCAAGGACTTTCCGGACACCGCGGGCGGCAGGGTAGCAGCACAACGGTTGCAGAGGCTCGAACACAAATGACTCAATGGCTCGGCACATGCGTGCTGTTGTCCAGCGTAGTGACCGCATGTGGCTACACCATGGGCTTCTCGGGCACGAAGCACATCCGCACCGTCGCGATCGAGGTGGTACGCAACGAGACGTTCCGCCAACGTATCGAGCAGCCGCTGACACGCGAGCTCTACCGCGACCTCAACGTCTACACGGACTATCACACAGCTCCGGCTGCCACGGCCGATGCGGTCCTCACCGTCACCCTCACGGACATCCGCAACCAGACGTTGGTGCAAGGTGGGGCAACCCCCGTTGAAGAGGGAGCTCTTGCGGTCGCGGCGGAGGTGCGGCTCAGGGACCGGCGGACAGGCGAAGTCGTGCTGGCACGGCAGATCCGCGACATCGCGGAGTACCGCGTGCCCTTGGGCGAGAACCAGGAAACAGCAACCAGCGAGCTGGTTTCTGACCTTGCCAAGAAGATCATGCTTGCCCTTGAGGGGAACTTCTGACGAACTACAGGTAGGCCACAGGGCCCCAGACCATGACCGACAACCCAAACAACCCGACACCGCAGCGCGAAGAACCCCAGGAGAGCGAGGAGGCCAGACGCCCCCGTGGCCTCGGCGGCGTGATCCTGATCATGCTGCTGCTGCTCGCGCTGTTTGTGATGGTGTCGAAGGCCGGCAGCGGAAACGGCTGGACGATCTACGATTTCAACCGACTGTTGGTGGAGGGTCGCCTCAGCAAGGTGACCTGGGAAGAGAACGACACCTGGCACGAGAACCGCGTCATCGCGGAGGTCGAGGAACCCGGCAAGAAGGGGGCCCAGAAGATCGAGGTCGCGCTCGGGGAGTTCAGCGAGATCGAGGCCCAGCGGATCCTCTGCCGGGAGCTGGCGCCCCGCAAGCTGGAGCCCTTCGGGCGGGGCGGCCTGGCCCGGTTTCTCGAGGAAACCAAGAACCACAAGATCGCGGTCAAGCGCGCCATCTTCGCCAACGTCGTCCTTCCCAAGACCAAGGAGGGCGCCAAGAAGGAAGAAGACCCCAGACGCAAGTACACCGGTCCGCTCAACTACATGACCGCGATCATCCAGGACGGCAACGAGGATCGGTATGTCCAGGTGCTGCCGGACCGGGAAAGTGACTCTGGGGTCACGCTCGCCACCGTGCGACAGTACATGGGGGCCGAAGGCACTCCGATCCATGACATGGCCCTGGCACTGGATCCCGAAGCTTTCGAGATCAAAGAGGTGAACACCACCCTGCTCTACCTCGTGGGGACGATCGGCCCCTACATCCTGGTCATAGCCATCATCTGGTTCTTCATCATGCGCCAGATGCGGGCGCCGGGAGGTAGTGGCGGAGTGCTCTCCTTCGGCCGGAGCAAGGCAGCGGTCTACACCAGGGAGAACCGCACCAACATCACCTTCGACGACGTCGCTGGCGCCGACGAGGCCAAGGAGGAAGTGCGGGAGATCATCGAGTTCCTCAAACACCCCGGCAAGTTCGCCAAGCTGGGCGGCAGCATCCCCCGAGGGGTGCTGCTGGTGGGTCCGCCCGGCACCGGCAAGACCTTGATGGCCAAGGCAATCGCCGGCGAAGCAGAGGTGCCGTTCTTCAGCATCTCCGGCTCGGACTTTGTCGAGATGTTCGTCGGTGTCGGAGCCAGTCGCGTGCGGGACCTGTTCAAGCAGGCGCGGGAGAGCAGCCCCTGCCTCATCTTCCTGGACGAGATCGACGCGGTCGGACGCCGGCGCGGCTCGGGCATGGGCGGCGGACACGATGAGCGTGAACAGACGCTCAACGCCATCCTGGTGGAGATGGACGGCTTCGACAGCGACAAGGGGATCATCCTGATCGCGGCGACCAATCGGCCGGACGTCCTGGACCCGGCCTTGCTGCGACCCGGCCGCTTCGACCGGCAGATCGTCATCGACATGCCCCACCTGGAAGGCCGCGAGGCGATCCTCAAGGTCCATGGTCGCAAGGTGAAGCTCTCCCCCCGGGTGGAGCTAGGGGTCATCGCCCGCGCCACGCCGGGCTTCTCCGGCGCCGATCTGGCAGCGATCATCAACGAAGCCGCGATCCTGGCAGCGATGAAGGGCCAGGACGCCATCGAGATGGCAGACCTGGAGGAGGCCCGGGATCGCGTGCGCTGGGGAAGGGAGAAGCGGTCGCGGGCCATGGAGGAGGAGGATCGACGCGTCACCGCCTACCACGAAGCCGGGCACGCCCTGGTCTCCATCAAGATCCCCGTCCTTGACCCAGTGCACAAGGTGACGATCGTCTCTCGTGGCATGGCCCTCGGAGCGACGATGTCGCTGCCCGAACGGGACGACTACCACACCCGCAAGAACAAGCTGCTGGGCTTGATCGCCATGTGTTACGGTGGCCGGATCGCCGAGGCCATGGTGTTCGGCGACATCTCCGCCGGGGCCCAGAACGACATCGAGAAGGCCACCGAGATCGCCAAGATGATGGTGTGCCAGCTGGGCATGAGCGAAGTCATCGGCCCGATCAACTACGGGGCCAAGAACGAGGTCAGCTACCTCGGCAGGGAGATGGCCCTGGCGTACGACGTGTCCCAGGACACCATGGAGAAGATCCACGCCGAGGTGCGCCGCATCATCCACGAGCAGTACCAGCGGGCGGAGACGATCATCCACGAGAACCGGAAGGTGCTCGAGGCCATCGCGGAGGGGCTGTTGAGGCACGAGACCCTGACCGGGCAGGAGGTGCTGGCGATCGCTCGCGGCGACGACCTGGAGGAGTTCCGTGCTTCCCAGGAACGCGCGCAGAAGGCCAAGGAGGCCAAAGACGAGGCACGCAGGAAGGCGTCCACAGCCGCCGAAGAGCGCGACGAGCCGGAGGTGGGGTTGTCCGGTGCCGAGGGGCTCGCCCATTCCTAGCCTTCCCGGCGCGAGCGGCCATCCCCTGCGGGTCGGAACGGGCCAGACCCGGGTGATGGGCATCCTCAACGTTACACCTGACTCATTCTCCGACGGCGGGCGGTTCCTGCACCCCGATGCCGCCATAGCCCATGGCCTCCAGCTGGTACGCGAGGGCGCTGATGTCCTCGACGTGGGCGGCGAAAGCACCCGCCCGGGCTACGAGTGCGTCGACCCCGAGGAACAGCTCTCGCGAATCCTGCCGGTGATCACGGGCCTCCGCCAGGAGGTGTCCGTGCCGATCTCGGTGGACACCACCCGCGCGATCGTGGCCGCCGCCGCCCTGGACGCCGGTGCCGACTGGATCAACGACACCTCGGCTCTGACCGAAGACCCGGCCATGGCGGACCTGTGCGCGACCCGAAACTGCACCGTTGTCCTGATGCACCGTTTCGACCCCAGCCGCAAGGGAACCTCGGGCCCTCCGGAGGGCAAGGAGATGGTCGCCCAGCTGGTCACGAACCTCGCCGCGCACCTCGAGAACGCCGTCTCCCGGGGCATCGCTCCGGACCGCATCGTGCTGGATCCGGGCCTCGGCTTCGGTACACGCCCCCAGGACAACCAGGAGATCCTGGGGCGGATAGACATGCTGCTGGGGCTTTCGCGGCCGCTGCTGGCTGGCCCCTCCCGCAAGTCCTTCTTGGGCGAGCTCACCGGGAGGCCGCCGGAGGACCGTCTCCTGGCCACCTCCGCCGCGGTAACCGCACTGGCTCTCGCTGGCGTTGAGATCATCCGCGTGCATGATGTAGCGGCGATGGTGGACGTGGTCCGGGTCGCCGACGCAATCCGCATGGGCCGCGCAGAGGACTCTCGATAGACATGCTGGCACTCCCGACAAGTTGGAAGGACTGGCTGGAGGTCCTGATCCTCGCGGTCGGCATCTACCTGATCCTGCGCTTCCTGCGCGAGACCAGGGGCTCCGGGGTCGTGCGTGGCCTGTCGCTGATCATCATCTTCGGCGGCATGGCGTTCTTGCTGCTGATCGAGGTCCTGAACCTGGAGCACCTGCGGGTGTTCTTCAACCTGCTGGTGGGCGCGACCCTGTTGGGGTTGATCATCGTGTTCCAGCCCGAGATCCGGAACGCCATCGTGCGCCTTGGCGAATCCCCGATCTTCGGCACGTTCCTCCGCCGCGAGGTCAAGACCACCCAACGCCTTCTGCGCTCGGTGGCGCGCCTCAGCCGGGACCGGATCGGTGCCCTGATCGCCCTGGAACGGGATGGCTCCCTCAGCCCCCTGGCCGAGACCGGGATCACGATCGACGCCGAGCTGAACTCCTACCTGATCGAGTCGATCTTCTACCCGGGCTCCGCGCTCCACGACGGCGCGGTGATCATTCGGGATGACCGCATCGTTGCTGCCTCCTGCCTGCTGCCCCTGAGCCAGAACCCGGACGTGGACAAGCGCCTGGGCACCAGGCACCGAGCCGCGCTGGGCTTGTCGGAGGAGACGGATGCGTTCGCGATCGTGGTCTCCGAGGAAACCGGCAAGGTGTCGGCCGCCGTGGCCGGCAGGCTGCACCATGGCCTGAAGCTGGAAGAGCTCGAGAAGCTCATCGAGGATACCCTGGTAGCAGAAAGGAGGCGGCGGTGAGCACCCGCAGAAAGCAAGGACGTCCGGACAACATCCTGGGATGGCTGTTTGCCGACCCGTGGCGGAAGCTCGGGGCCATCGTGCTGGCGCTGGTGTCATGGGAGTACCTGGACAAGCGCGTCAATGCCGACCACACGAGCACACTGGAGATCCGTCTGCCGGGAGAGGTCAGGGGCACCAACTACGTTCAGATCGACATCGACCCCAAGGAGTACACACTCACCTCGGAGGACGTCCTGAGCGCGGACGACAACAAGCCCGTCCAGCAGGTCAAGATCGAGATGAAGGGCGAGAAGGCCACCATCGATCGGATGAGGGGCAACCTGGAACTGTTCTACCG
>QJVU01000695.1 GCA_003235605.1 Planctomycetota bacterium
GGATGCGTCGCACGCCAGCCTTCTTGCAGATCTCGGCCTGCTGGCTCAGCTGCTCCTCGAGACTCGGGGTGTTCGGAGGCAGGAGGCTGACAACGGTGCGGATGCCATAGCGGTCGAGGACCCGTTCCAGGTTGTGTGGTTGCAGCAGCGCGCTGCGGTAGAGGACGCCGGGCTCCACGACCAGCAGTCGGCGCGGCGTGTGGTACCAGGATAGCCCCGCGACAACGGCGACAACGGTTGCAGCAACCGAGAGCCCGGCGACCAGCATCAAGCGGCGCTTGGACCGCGGCGCAGGATGTGAGACGGCCTCCATGATGCTACCCGGGCAGTCCGTACCAGGCTTGCCACGAGGGCCGCCGGTGAAGCTGTGCTTGTCCATGTCCTGGATGAAACCTCGTTAATCTTGAGGGATCAAGAGTCTTGCGGAATCAGGGGTGGTCTGCGCTGTTCCGGTGTGCGTTCCGCTGCGTCGTACCTCGCCCTGCCGGAACGTGTCGGCGTGCCCGAGCGACGGCAGAGCAGGAGCACGTGGCGGCTGCCGAGCAGGACCCTGCCGCTGGCGGTGTGGTCCAGCAGCATGGCGCTTGCCTGGCGTCTTCCCGTCAACAGGCGCCGCAGCCAGACCAGGACGAACAAGGGGAAGTAGCCGATCATCCGCCGCCAGTTGAACAGGCGCGGGGTGTCCACCTCGAAACTGTCGCAGCCCTCCCACCGCAGCACCGTGTGCAGGGTGGGATAGGTCAGCACGTTGATGTGCGGCGCGTAGCCGGCGAGGTAGCTGTCCCTGCAGCCATCGTCGTTGGGCATCATCACGTTGCCGGTCAACAGGTAGCGCAGGCGGTACTTCAGGTTCCAGTAGTTCGGCATCGTCAGCAGCAGGGTGCCGCCGGGACGCAGCACCCGCACCGAAGACGCGAGCACCAGGAACGGGGCCTTCATGTGCTCGATGACCTCGGTGGAGACCACGGCGTCGAACTCGGCGTCTCCGAAGGGCAGCGACCCGTCGCTGAGATCGTGCCGCACGAAGCGGATGTTCCGGTGTCTCGGGCCCTCGGGCTGGACCAAGTCCAGCGCCGTGACCAGGGCTCCCGCCGCTGCCAGCTGCAGAGCCAGCTCGCCGGTACCGGTGCCCGTTTCCAGGATGTGCTTGCCTGCGAGGTCGCCGAGACTGCGCTCGAGCTTCTCGAAGGCGAGTTGCTGGACGGTCTTCTTCCGCCGCCCGGTCATTTCGGGATGCTAGCCGAAGTCCGCCTCGGGTTCTCGAGGATCCTGCAGCCACCCCAGAAAGCTGCCAGGACGAGGTCCAGATCTCCGTCGCCGTCGATGTCGGTGAACACGGCGCCGGCGAAGCCACCGGGGCTGTTGGGCAACATCCCCGCGCGCTCGGCGAGGCGGCCGGCGTCCGCGAAGTAGAGGTGGTTGTTCCCCCAGAAGTGAGCGGAGAACAGGTCCGGCCTGCCGTCGCCGTCCACGTCGCCGAAGACCACGTGGGCACCACCCCCGAGAGCGGGGCGGAACACGCCCACAGGGGCCTCCTGGAACTGTCCGCGGCCGTCGTTCAGGAACAACCGGTTGACCTGAGCACCGCCGTTGGCGATTGCCGCATCCAGATCGCCATCGCCGTCCACGTCGGCCAGGGCAATTCCGTAGGACTGGTCGCCTTGGTTGTCGGGCAAGGCGTTGGCGGCCTCGGTGAAGGTCGCGGAACCGCTGTTGAGGTAGAGGCGCACGCGCTGCATGAAGTTCGCGACCAGCAGGTCCAGGTCGCCGTCGCCGTCCACGTCCCCCAGGGCGACGCCCTTGCTGGTGTCGTCGATGAGCTTCGAGTTGTCCAGGGCCGTGAACCGGAGCTTGCCGTCGTTGCGCAGGATGACCTCCCGGCCGGACACCGCGAACACCAGGTCCGGGTCCCGGTCGCCGTCCAGGTCGCCGACGACGACCTCCTCGCTGCCACCGGCAGGGGCGGGAAGACCCAGTCCCTTGGCGAAAAAGCCCTTGTCCTGTCCCTGGAAGACCAGTGGTGGTCCGCCGGCGACCGCGAGCACCACGTCCAGCCGGCCATCCCCGTCCAGGTCCGCGAGCTTGACGTCGTTGGCGCTGGCGGTGACCTGCGGGAAGCTGCCCTTGCCCATGATCCCCGTGCCGGCGTTGATCCGGACCCGGGCTCCTACCTCGAGGTCGGCAAACACCAGGTCGGGAAGCCCGTTGCCGGTGAGATCGCCGGCGGCGACAGCGGTCGTGGAGGCCGGCTCGGCTCCCAGCAGTTCCCGCGTGGCGTCGCGGAGTGCGCCGGCAGGGGGCTCTTCGTAGTGGAAGCCTGTGGCGTGGGTCTGCGGCGGGAAACCCGGCACGCGGATCGTGACCGGGGCGGGGCCGGCGGACCCCGAGGGCACGACGCCCTGCAGCGTGCGATCGTCCGCGACGGTGAGCTCCGTTACCGGGACGCCGCCGACCGCCGCCGTCGTACCCGCCATGAAGCCCTGGCCGCGGAAGGTGACCCAGGTTCCCCCGGCGGGAGTGCCCCAGTTCGGCTCCACCCGCGTGAGCCGAGGAGCCTGATCCGGAGGCAACGGCAGCTCCCGGGCCAGGTAGAGGGTGTCCTGCCGATTCCCCCAACAGGTCACCAGGATGTCCAGGGCGCCGTCGCCGTCGGCGTCCAGGACCTGCACGTCGTAAGCCGGGTCATCCGGCGTGAAGAAGTCCGCGCGGGGGAGGGCCGCGAACCTGCCGTGACCGTCGTTGGTCGCGACCACGGAGGGGTTGTGCGTGTTGGCGAACACCAGGTCGAGGTCGCCGTCGCCGTCCAGGTCGGCAAGGTCCACGTCGTACGTGGACATCTCCCCGAGGGACAGCTGCGAGCTGGCGTCCGCGAAGCGGAGCTTGCCCTGGTTGACGTAGAGGTGACTCTGTCCCTGGAACGTTCCTGCGACGATGTCCAGGTCACCGTCGCCGTCCAGGTCCCCGAGGACCGCACTGGTGTGGAAGGCCTGGTGCGGTGGCAGCGGGCCTGCCAGCGCGAAGTACCCGCCCACGTTCTCGTAGATGCGGTCGGTCTCGCCGTAGCCTGCTGCGAAGAGGTCCAGGTCGCCGTCTCCATCCAGATCTCCAAGGTCGACGTCGTACGTGCGGGTCGGCGCCAGGGGGATCCGCGCTGCCGTCGCATCCGCGAAGAAACCGCGCCCATTGTTGAGGTAGACACGGATCTGGCCGCCCCTGCGGCTGTCCTCGTGGTCGACGAGGTTGGCGACTACCAGGTCCAGGTCGCCGTCGCCGTCCAGGTCGCCGGCCCGCAGGTCCTCGCTGAAATCGGGTGTTGCCGGCATGCGCCCGTCTTCGAGGGTCACGTCCCGAAAGTGGCCCGTCCCGTCGTTGAGGTAGAGGCGGTTGCGGCCGCCCTCGACCGCCACCGCGACGTCTACGTCGCCGTCGCCGTCTGCATCGAACGGCTCCAGGTGGACGGTGTCCAGGCGCAGTGGAGGCATGTGGCTGGCAGTCACGTCGGTGAACCGTCCGCGGCCATCGTTGAGATAGAGCCGGTCCACCTGGGACGCATAGGAGGGGATCAACAGGTCCGGATCGCCGTCGCCGTCCACGTCGCACACGGCAGCATCCTGACTGAAGGCGTGGTCCGCCGGCAGGTGGCTCAGGGAGACATCCAGGAAGCGGGCCGGGCCACGGCCGTGGTTGACCGGGATCGCGGCCGGCAACGTGGCCAGCTGCCTACTGGCCCCATCCAACAGCAGGATGGATGCCGGGCCGGCGGGCACCCCTGCCAGGAGGAACGAGTAGATCCCCGGCGCTTCCCGCTGCAGGTTGCTCACCGGGTTTCCGCCCACGAGGATCCGGACAGGTCGCGGATCGGGGCTCAGGTGCAGCGCCGCGTCGACACAGCCTCCCGACAGCACTCCCCCCGCGGCAAACAACCGGTCCACGACCGTGACCGGCGGGCCGGTGATCGGGGCATTGGCGGCCGCTGCGTGCAGGGCGACGTCGAACCGGCTTCCCATGGCTGCAGGCCGCACGTTGCCCAGGATCAGAAACGATGCGGCCGCGCCGGGGTCGAAGTGGCGGCCCAGGCGCACCGAGGCTGTGCCACCCGTCAGGTCCAACTCGGCGAGAAGGGTATCGGAGTCTTGGTCGAAGCTCTGGTTGCGGTCGCGGTCCTCCACCAGACGCAGGCCCCGAACCGGCGGGATGCCGCCCGCGGTCCGCACCTGCAACTGCAGGGTCTCCACGGTTCCCCCGGCGCCGATTCCCTGGAGACCGAACGCCAGCAGCACGACGGATCTGGCCCCGGGCTCCACGACGAGAGGTTGTGCCGGTCCGGTCTGGAGGCTGACCCCCGGCGGGGCGGACGAGCTGTGGTGGCAACCGGAGAACCCCAGGGCGGCGAGCAGAACCGGGAGCAACCGGGACAAGAGCGCTACCTGGCGATCGCCACCGCTGCGGCGTTGGTGGGACGCAGCAGCGACGTCGGGCTTTTGTAGCTCACGCCGGCAAACCGCAGGGAGACACCCTCGAGGGGCACCGCGGCCTTCGCAGGCACGATCACCTTCGCTGCCGCCTTGCCGCTGCTGTCCAGGGTGCCGGCGGTTCCGGGAAAGAACCCGGCGAGGTTCTTGTTCGCCAGCATGATGTCGCTCAAGGGATCCCAGTTGAGGGGTAGCGTCCCTCCCGGCAGGGCTGTGCCGGGGACGCTGCCGGTGAAGGAGCCCACCAGGATGTAGCCGTGTCCGGCCCGGGTGGCGCCCAGGTCCAGGCCCAGGCCGATGGTGCCGCCGCCCAGGGCCGAGAACCCGGCGCGGTCCGCGGCCAGCTCCGGCTTCGGCTGCTGGAGATCGAAGAACAGGTAGTCACCGGTGGTGGGAGAGGTCGTCGAACCCCACCAAAGCCAGAAGCTGGTGGAGATCCCGACGTTCAGTGTGCCGGTCACCGACCACTTCACGGCGCCGACCTTGGTCCAGGTCATGCCGTCGAGGCTGTAGGACGAGGCGAAATCGGCGCCGGTCCGGGCGATGCGCAGGTAGAGCTCTTTGGCGGAGACCGTCGTGTTGCCGTGGAACGTCGTCTGGCTGTTGGCGATGTTGCCGTAGTAGAGGACGTTCTGGGAGTTGTAGGCGTTCGTCCGCTTGAGCTGCAGGTTGTTGCTGGTGTCCTTCCAGATCATCAGGCCGCTCTCCATGGCGGCGGGGGACTGGGGATAGTTGACCGCCACGTGGGTGGTGATGACGAAGTCGCCCGTCGTCTGGACGGTCAGCATCGGGCCGGCGTAGAGCGGTGCAGCGTGCCCGGTAGTGTGGTCGTTCCCTGGCGGCACCACCATGCGCAACCGACCCCGCACCGTGCCCAGCTGGAAGGAGCAATCGCTCCCGGGATCGCTCCAGGCCCAGGCGGTCGCCAGGGTCTTGGCGGTGAAGTCGTCGTGGAACTGGGCCGGAAGGGCAGCCGCTGCCGCCAGGAGCACGAGAAGGGGGCCCGCTCTCATGGTCCCCGAAGGATAGGACCCCACGCGGTGGCATGTCCAGGCCCGACGCCCCACGCGGTGGCATGTCCCGGCCGGACCGTCATCGCAGACTAGGCATAGGCGCGATGTTGGCAGATCTCGCCCAGAGTATCTGCGATCTCGTCCTTCAGGGTCTTGTTGTTGTCGCGCACGGCCCGCAGCACGAGGTCGTTCAGGGAGACGACACCGACCACCCCACCGTTCTTGTCGACGACCGGAAGGCGGCGGATCTGAAACCTGCCCATCTTCTCCAGGACGGCTTCCACGGTATCGTTCTCGATGCAAGTGTGTGCTTGCTGGCTCATTGCGTCACGGGCTTGGATCCTCGAGAGCGGCTTGCCCTGGCGATAGCTCGTCAGGAAGGCATCCCGGTCCGTCACGATGCCGCACAGCGTGTCGTCGGCGGCGTCCCGGACGGGAACGAAACCGCAGTCCTCGTCGAGCATGATCTCGGCGACCTCGGACAGAGGTGTGTCGGGACGGCACGAGGCAACGCTGCGGGTCATGAGCTCTGTGACCTTCATGGTGACATGTCCTCCGTTTTCGCAGCTTTGGAGCCTAGGTGGGCCCCCCGGCAGGGGGCATCGGCCGCAGGTCGTAACCCGGCGTGACCCTTGGCCGGGCGGGCGGTGCAGCCGCAATGCGGGCACTGGACTCCGCTGTGGGGATGGGTGTTCACTGTCCCTTGTGACGGACGACGACCGGAAGGTCTCCGGAACCGGTGAACCACCGGAGCCACCGGAGCGACAGGCCCCGAGCAACGACCGCGGTGAACAAGAGCCAGGCGGCATGCGAGGCCCCTTGTCTCCGCGGCCGGCGCTCAGGTTCTGGCTGCTGATGCTCCTGCTCCTGGGCACCTACCTGGTGTTCTTCCAGAGCAGCATCTTTGGCGGCCGCGAGATTCCCTACAGCGAGTTCAAGCAGCGATTGCGGCAGGGCGAGGTCTCGAAATGCCAGATTGCCGAAGATCGCATCACGGGGACCATCACGCCGAAGGCAGCAGGTTCGGAGAAAAGCCCGGAGAAAAGCCCGAAGAAGAGTCCGGAGAAGAGTCCGGAGAAGAGTCCGAAGAAGAGTCCGGAGAAAGGTCCGGAGAAAGCAGGTGCCCCCGCCCCCTTCGGCTTCCACACCCTGCGCATCGACGACCCTGACTTGATCAAGGACCTCGCTGCGGCGGGCGTCGAGTACTCCGGGGTGCCGTCCTTCGGGATCGGCTCGTGGATCCTGGTCTGGCTGGGGTTGGGGCTCTTGTTCCTCCTGCTGATCCTGCCTTTCCTGGCGAGCAGGGTGCGTGCCCCCGGCTCGCTGCTGGCGTTCGGGCGCAGCAAGGCCAAGCTGGTGGCCAGCATGGATACCGGTGTCACCTTCGAGGATGTCGCCGGTTGCGAAGAGGCCAAGCAGGAGTTGCGCGAGGTCGTGGACTTCCTGGCCAACCCCCAGCGCTACGTGGCACTGGGGGCCAGGATCCCCAAGGGTCTGATCCTGATCGGCGGTCCCGGAACCGGCAAGACGCTCCTGGCCCGGGCCGTCGCCGGCGAGGCTGAGGTGCCGTTCTTCTCGATCAGCGGCAGCGAGTTCGTGGAGATGTTCGTGGGTGTCGGGGCCGCGCGTGTCCGGGATCTGTTCGAACAGGCGCTCAAGAAGGCGCCGTGCATTGTCTTCATCGACGAGATCGATGCCGTCGGTCGGGCGCGGGGGGTGCACATGTCGGCGGTGAACGACGAGCGGGAGCAGACCCTCAACCAGCTGCTGGTGGAGATGGATGGCTTCGAGGCCAACAACGGCGTGATCCTCCTGGCCGCCACCAACCGGCCGGACGTCCTGGATCGGGCGCTGCTGCGCCCGGGCCGCTTCGATCGCCAGGTAGTTCTGGATGCGCCGGACCTCTCGGAGCGCGAGGCCATCCTGAGAGTGCACGCCCGAAACAAGCGGCTTTCGGATGACACCGATCTGCGGGAGGTCGCCAGGTCCACACCGGGCCTGGCGGGAGCGGACCTTGCCAACATCCTCAACGAGGCAGCGCTGCTGGCCGCCAGGCGGCGGAGCGGGACGGTCGAGCAGGTCGATATCGAGGCCGCGACGGAACGGGTGGTGGCGGGCCCCGAGCGTCGGAGCCGCCGGATGCATGAGCACGACAAGAGCCGCGTCGCCTGCCACGAATCCGGTCACGCCCTGGTGGCGCACTACTCCGAGTACGCGGATCCCGTCCACAAGATCAGCATCGTCCCCCGGGGACACGCGGCCCTGGGTTTCACCATGCAACTCCCGGAGGACGAACAGCTGCTGCTCACGAAGCGCCAGCTCCACGACAAGGTGGCGGGCTTGTTGGGAGGGCGCGCCGCCGAGGAGCTGATGCTCGGCGATGTCAGCACCGGCGCGTCCGATGACCTGGAGCGTGCCACGACCCTGGTGCGGCAGATGGTCTGCATCTTCGGAATGGGCGAGTCCGCGGGCTTGATGCACTGCGCCCGCGACGTGGACGGCCACCTTTCACCCCGGGACCAGGGGTTGCTACAGCGCGACTGCAGCGAGGAAACCGCCCGCGAGATCGACACGGAGGTC
>QJVU01000344.1 GCA_003235605.1 Planctomycetota bacterium
AACATCTCGCCGGCGCCCCGCATTCCGTACCAGTCCTCGCTCGTGGGCGCAACCTTCGAGGCGCAGGCCGCGGCGGATGACCTGAACCAGCCGTACGCGCTGAAGATCGCTGCGACCAACGGCTTGAGCGTGCGGTTGAACAACTGGACTCCGACGTTCCAGGTGGCGCAGATCACCGAAACGGGGACGTCGACCGGCAACGGCACGTTGTCCACGGCGGTCGCCGCGATCGTCGAGCTGGGGTTGTAGGTCGCCCCGGGATCGAGGACCCCAGGTCGAAACCATCCACGCCGGAGGCGCAAGGAGTCCTTGGAGTATAGGATTGGCGACAAGACTCGGAGCCGCCCCCCCCCAACACGTCTTCCATAAGATGGCAATGAACATCAAGCTCACCTGCGTCCTCGGCGCGATCCTCGGCTCCTCGATCCTGGCCCAGAACTTCGTCACCACTCCACCGTCCGGTACGACGCTGGAGGGCCCGGACTCGACCCTCATCTTCGGCTGGGCAGCCAACCAAGGACACCGCTTCATGGACAACACCCACGTTGGAGCCAAGCGCGGCCTCAAGGGCGTGTCGTTCCGGTCCGACTACCGGAACCACGACGCGATCGGCCGCACCTGGTCCAACGTGACGGTGATGGCAGCACATGGCGACTTCACCTCGATCTCGAAGTTGTCGCCCGACTACAAGCTCAAGGACACGCCCACCAAGGTGTTCGATTCCCGGTGGAGCTTCCCGGCCCTGAAGGGGACCCCGGCGCTGAACCCTGCCGCGTGGGGCGGCGCGACCGGTGCCCTGAACTTCCGCTTCTCGACGCCCTGGGCCTACAACGGCAACGACGCCATCTTCCTCGAATGGCAGTTCAGCGGCGGCGTGGCCGACAACAACGTGCCGTGGGTGGGCCCGACCCCGAGGGGCTTCGAGTACTACCTCGATTCGATGCCAGAGTCGATGTGGGAGGGCAGCAACAAGATCACCCAGACCCACCCGACCACACTGTCGCCCTGCTATGACTCCGCGTTCTACAAAGGCGGAACAAGCAAGACCAACGCTACCATCGACGCCTGGTTGAGCGGCACCGAGACCGCCGAACTCGTGGTCAAGACGAACTACACCTCGACGAAGAATCCCGTCATCTATGCCGTGGGTCTCGCCGGCAACGCCCAGGGTCTCGATCTTGGCGCGGGCTGCAACCGGCTGTACGTCGACTTCACCAGCCCCACCGTACTCGTCTACCTCCCTGCTCCCAGCAACACGACGGCGTTCGCAAGCCTGACGCAGACGGCGACGCGGAAGGCATGGATGAAGGAGGTATGGGTCCAAGCGGCCTGGGCCGATTCGTCCAACCAGAGCCTCAGGCTGACCCATGCCGTGCAGGCCGCTTTTGGCTCCGCGAAGCCAGTCCCGGTGTTCGCGTCCTATGCGACGCCGAGCTTCAGTGTCTGGAATCAGGGACAGAAAGGTCTGCCCTACATGCGCTACGAGTACTGAGTCAACCTCCCAGGCTTTCGCGCCTACTGCCACTTCGGCTACAAGGCCAAGGCCGGTAGTGCCGGCCTCACGCACGGGCTGGACATCTCGGAACCGGTGGCATGGGCGAGGTCTACCGCTCGCCTTGGGTCCCGGCTGGTCAACCCACCCGCCAGCCGGAGCCCAGAACGAGAGAAGCTTCCCCCTCACTGTCGCCCTGGCCCCGGCCCTGGCCCTTTCCCTGGCCCTAGCCGACACTCTCGTCGCCCAGGGGACCCACACTCCCATCGGCAGCGGTTGTCCCGGCAGCAAGGGAGTGCCGACGCCGCGCTGCGGGTCCTCATGGAGCGCAGCCAGAAGGCCCGCTAGCGCCGCCCAGCTTCCGCATCTGGCTTCGAGTATTGCGGTCACAGGGGTTGGCGACGTTGGAAGGCCTCCATCTCGTTCGTGATTCCGAAGCTGTCACCGCCGCCAATCACGCTCTTCCACGCCTTTCCCGTGTTCGACAGTCAGGGAATCTACATGGCGAGCAACGCGGCGCCACTCAGCCTGAGATAAGCGACCGTACCGCGCAGGTCGGGGTTGAGCGGCGCCGCTAGCCCCTGGGAGCCCGGACGTCGCGTCGGGCGGTCGTCGAACCTGTGGTCGAGGCGCTGAGCAGCTGGGCGTCCGAGCAGAATCGCACACACGCACCCTGGGACGCGGCGGGCAATGGAGTCAGCACGGGTATCATGAACCGCACTTGGTGAGTCCGAAACAGCGATCCCTTCATCCTTGTGAGATCAGCCATGCTCGTTCGCCCCACCCTGTTCTCGGCGTTCGCTCTCGCGGTAGCCACACCGCTCTCCGTGTCGGCACAGAGCCTGACATGGGTACGGGTTGCAAGCTCGGGCCCCCCCCAACGCTGCTGCCATGCAATGGCATATGACGTGCAGCGTCAACGCACGGTGTTGTTCGGGGGGTGGGACATAGGCAAGGCAGCGGTGTTGGGCGACACCTGGGAGTGGGACGGCAAGGCGTGGAAGCAGGTCCAACCCAAGACCGTGCCGGCTTCACGTTGCTGTCACGCCATGACGTACGACTCGGGCCGCGGCCGCACGATCATGTTCGGCGGCGCCGGCAACGGGTCGGGCACCGACCTGTCGGACACATGGGAGTGGGATGGCACGGACTGGACCAAGATCAACACCCAGAACAGTCCAAGGCCTCGCCGATCGCCGATGCTGACCTACCATCTGACCAGCGGCAAGACCCTGCTGTTCGGCGGCGGGACCGGCAGCACGGGTTCGCCGTTCTTCCAGGAAACGTGGACCTATGACGGCAAGGACTGGACGCAGCTCAGCCCGAAGAACAGTCCTTTGGCACGCTGGGGCAGCGCGTTCGCGTTCCAGCTTACCCGCGCCAAGACCCTGCTGTTCGGCGGCGCGGGTGAGAAAGGAGCGGTCTACAACGACACCTGGGAGTGGGACGGCAACGACTGGACCAAACTGGGTCCGAAGAACAGTCCCTCGGCCCGATGGTTGATGTCTGGTGCTTTCAGCCTCGCCAACCGTCGCGTCTTCGTGTTTGGCGGTAGGCTCGACAAGCCGGACACCTGGGAGTGGGACGGCGTCGACTGGACTCCAACCAAGGTTGCCGCGTCTCCCGGAGGCCGCTCGGATCTGGCAATGGTCTATGAGCCGACGCGCAAGGTGATGACGGTGTTTGGCGGCTTCGCCAGGACGGCGGGGGTGCTCGGCGACACCTGGGAGCTCGTCAACGACCCGACGGCCACCTACACCAGCCTGGGCAAGGGCTGCCAGGGGAGCGCGGGCGTGCCTGCGCTTGCCGCGACGTCCTCAGGACCGATCATCGCGAAGCCCTTTGTCGTGAACATCACGAACGTACCGACCAAGACCAACACCATCCTGTTGCTGTTCGGTTTCTCCAAGACCCAGTGGGGCTCGCTCAACCTGCCCTGGGACATGAGTCCCTTGGGCATGCCTGGCTGCACCCTCTACGCCAGCGCCGACGTCATGGTGCCGCTGCCCAGTTCGAACGGTGGCGCCAGCCTGGGTTTGACGGTGCCCAACGACAGCACGCTCGTGAACGTGTTCTACTTCAACCAAGCCTATGTTCCAGACCAGACCCTGGGACCGTTCGGGGCGTGCATGAGCAATGCCGCCGAGGCGAAGATAGGGAGCAAGTGACGATCGCGCGCCGTCCGAACAAAACCGAAAGGGCCTCAATCAGAAGAAGATCCAGCAGAAGCGCCCCAGGTCGGGTTGTTGTTTTTTGGGCCCCCATCCCCGTCTCCATCCGCCGGTTGGTACCCTTGAGGGATGAGCTCGCCCCCGACCGATGGTGCAGATCCGGACGCGCGGCAGCCCACCGAGGCGGACGAGCTCGTGGCCCGCTGCGTCCAGGAGATCGAGACGGAGGGGGACGTCGTCGTCGACCGTGTGTGCGCCGAGCACCCGGAGCTGGCTGACGAGATCCGCTCGCGGCTGGAACACCTGCACGGGATGGGCCTTCTGCGGCCGCGCAGCCCGCGCAAGGAGCTGCGCCAGATTGGTCCCCACAGCGTGTTGCGCCTGCTGGGGACCGGCGGCATGGGCGAAGTCTACCTCTGTGAGCAGCGCGACCCGGTGGTTCGTCGGGTGGCAGTGAAGGTGATCCGCGTCGGCATGGACACCGACGAGGTCGTGCGGCGCTTCGAAGCCGAGCGCCAGGTCCTGGCGCTCATGAACCACCCGAACATCGCCGGAGTCTACGACGCGGGCTTGACCGAAGAGGGGAGACCGTACTTCGTGATGGAGTACGTCGCCGGAGCGCCGATCACGACGTACTGCGACACGGTACGGATGTCGACCGACGACCGACTCGAGCTCTTCACGAAGGTCTGCGATGCCGTTCAGCACGCGCACCATCGCGGGGTGCTGCACCGTGACTTGAAGCCCTCGAACATTCTGGTCACCGAACAACACAGCCGTGTGGAACCGAAGATCATCGACTTCGGGATCGCCAAGGCAGCGGGCGCACGGTTCACGGTCGACGCGCCGGTCACGGTGCCGGGCCAGATGATCGGCACCCCCGAGTACATGAGCCCCGAGCAGGCTGCCTCCGGCGGTCAAGACGTCGATACCCGCACCGACGTCTACTCCCTGGGTGTAGTCCTCTACGAGTTGCTCTGCGGCGAGCTGCCCTTTGACCCGAAGACCCTGCGTAGCGCCAGCGCCGTTGAACTGCACCGGATCCTCCACGAGGAGGTACCTAGGACGCCCAGCACCCGCGCTACCCGCGGGGACGCCGCGACCACCCGGCGCACCGACCCCGCATCATTGCGCCGGCGCCTGCGAGGCGACCTGGACTGGATCGTGCTGCGCGCGCTGGAGAAGGACCGCAGCCGCAGGTACCCGACCGTCCTGGACCTGGCCGCGGACATCCGCCGGCACCTTGCCCACGAGCCGGTCGTGGCCGGCCCGCCGACGCTGCGATACCGGTTCGGCAAGCTGGTGCGCCGGCACCGCGTGGAGTTCAGCGCTCTGGCCACCGTGATGATCGCACTGATCGCGGGCCTCTTGATCAGTTGGCGATACGCCCGTCTGGCCGAGGCGAAGGCCCGGGAGTTCGACCAACTCGCCGGGGTCATCCGGCACGAGCAGGTGCTGGCCCAGGAGCGCTACCTCTATCCGGCGTGGCCGGAGAAGATCGAGTCGATGGAGCGATGGCTGGCCGACGTCGAGGGGCTGCGGGACATGCGCACAGAGCTCCGCAAGACGGTGGCGCGGATCGAGAGCCGTGCTTCGGGTTCGCGGTCGGGCGTGGAGGAGGATTCCAGGGCCTTCCTGCTGACGACCCTGGAGGAACTGATCGACAGGATCGCCGGGCTCGAAGCAAAGGAGCGCAAGGGCGTTGTGGAACGGCTGGACTGGGCCCGGAGGGTGAGGGCGCTGACCGAGGCTCATCCGCGGGCTCGAGTGTCCTGGGCGGCGGCGCGGGCGGCGATTGCCGCCGCCGACGATGTCGTCGCCAGCGCACGCTACCGGGACAGCGGCATCGATCTGCGACCGCAAACCGGGCTCGTGCCCATCGGCATGAACCCCCTCACGAAGCTCTGGGAGTTCTACCACTTGCGCTCGGCATGGAGCCCGACGTCGGGTACCGACCCGCGCGAGCTGCCGATCCCCAGTCACCGTCCGGACGGCTCGATCGACATTACGGAGGCGACCGGCATCGTGTTCGTGCTGTTGCCCGGCGGCGCGTTCCTCATGGGATCGCAGACCGAGGATCCGCACGCGCCGAACTACGACCCCGGCAGGATGAATGAGGAGGGGAAGCTACACGAGGAGACGGTGCAGCCCTTCTTCCTCGCCCGCCACGAGTTGACCCAGGGGCAGTGGATGCGGCTGATGGGGGGCAAGAACCCGAGCCGCTACCCGCCCGGCTTCAAGGCCGGGCCGATGAAGGTCGCCACCACTGCTGTCCACCCCGTGGAACAGCTGACCTGGACGATGGCCCAAGACCTCGTCCACCGCCACGGCCTCGCGCTGCCGTCCGAGGCTGAATGGGAGTACGCCTGCCGCGCGGAAACCACGACGCCCTGGTACTCGGGGGTGGAACCCTCAGGTCTCCGCCGTGTGGCCAACGTCCTCGATCAGGTCGCGCGGCTGGCAGGGTGGCAGGGGGACTTCGAGGCCTGGGACGATGGCTACATGCTCCATGCCCCGGTCGGCTCCTACGAGCCTAACCGGTTCGGCCTGTTCGACATGCACGGCAACGTCTGGGAGTGGTGCGCCTTGCCGCCCGGCGTGAAGCCTGGGCGCTCCGGCGAAGTCGTGAACCACGTCTTTCGAGGCGGGAGCTTCTACTACGAAGCGAAATGGGCCCGCGCCTCAGCGCGCATCCATCACAGTTCCGAATTCACCGGCAGCTACATGGGCATGCGCACTTCACGACCCCTGAAACCGGGTCGGTAACGGGGTAGCGGCGAACGGAGGAAGGGCGCTTTCCGCTCTTCCCCGCATGAGGCAGTTCAAGACAGTCGTGCTCCTGTCCGCCGCGGCAGCCATGTTCGCTCTCGCCAGCCTGGCTGCCCTGTGGCCCACCGAGGAGATCGTCGTCGACCAGACGGCCTCGCAGAGCGAGGAGCAGCATGCGACAGCCGCGCCCGATCCCTTGGACGAAGGCCGCGAGGTGCTCCGAAACCCCGGCTGGTACGGTGCCCCAGTGGGAAGCCGGTTCCGCTATCGCTGCGTGGCGGACACCCAGATGACAGTCCGCCAGGGCAAGGGCGGTTCCTCCGAGCGTCTGGCTGTTGGCATCCGGGGACAGCTGGAGGTGCTCGTGGTCACCCGTCGCAATGGTGAAATGGTGCTGCAGATGGCCTTCCCTGGCGTTCGCTTCCAGGCAGCGGACCATGCTACCTGCCAGAAGCTCCAGGCAGCGCTGGTCCGTCCGTTCCTCGTGCGGACTTCATCGACGGGCAACACCAAGGGCTACCGCTTCGGTCCGGGACTGGGCGCCTCGACCCGGCGCTGGATTCGCGCGCTGGTCTCGGCCTGGCGGGTGGTTGCGCCCGAGGCCGAGGAGGCCGAGTGGGCCGCGAAGGAGGGCGATGGAATGGGCTGGGCGCGAACCGAGTACCGCGCCGTCGCCCTTGAAGGACAGATGCTCCACGTCGAGCGCGCGCGCCTGGTCCAGCACGAACGTGTGCCACCCGGCGAAACCATCCAGGCCGGCCCCGAGGCGGATGGCCGAGGCCAGGCCTGCCTCGACGGAACGATCCGGTGGCTTCGATCCTGTCGCTGGGAGGACCGCTCCTATTCCGCGATCGCGGAAGCCGATGTCCAGCTCTCGGGCTGGTGGCGGAGCAGCTACCAGATGATCAGCCACGCAACCGTCCCCGTTTCCGCGCTGCCGCGGGTGGCGTGGGACGAGCCATGGGACGGCGCCGTAGGATCACCGGAGCTCGACGACGCCGAAGCTGCCCGGAACGAGGCGGAGCAGATGCGCGCGTTGCTGGCCGGAGTCACGTGCATCGAGCTGACCACCAAGCTCGCCGAGCTGGCGAGGTTGGACAAGTTCGACAGCCCGGAGATGCATGAGGCCATCGAGCATCTGGCCTGGCTCGTGCGCCTGCGTCCGGACACGCTGCGGGAGCTGCACGTCCTGACCAACGAGCCGACCACCGACCCGAAGTTGGCGGCACTGGTCCTGAACGCCATCGGCACGGCCGGCACCCCTGCGGCCCAGGTCCAGCTCGGCGGGATCCTCGGCAACGTGAACCACAAGGAGGCCCGGCGCGTGGCCGCGGCACACGCATTGTTCCAGACCGCGAAGCCGACCCCAACGGTGCTGGACGGGATCCACGCCATCGCTGCAGCACCACACGAGGTTCCCGGCGTCGCGGGCACCAGCATGTTACTGCTGGGGGCGCTCGTGTCCGGGCTGCCGGAGGGAGCACCGGAACGCGTCCAGGCGCAGTCGCGCCTGCTGGCTCTGGAAGGCCATGCCCTCCGTGCAGGCCTCAAGGTCGACTGGCTCGAGGCCTTGGGCAATGCCCGGATGGTGAAGCAGGCTGCGCGCTTCCTGCAGGACGAGGACCCGGAGAT
>QJVU01000293.1 GCA_003235605.1 Planctomycetota bacterium
CGCCAACAGCCCCCTGAACCCGGGCAGGCGGACCGCCCGCACCGCGCCGCCCTGGACCAGGGCTTTCTCCAGGCGTCGGTAGCCGCAGGAGGCCAGCACGCTGGTCACATCGACGTCCAGGTGCTTGCCACGCAACAGCGCCGGATCCAGACCGCGCTCTTGCAGCCGCTGACGAACCCTCAACAGGTTCAACTGCCGGTAGGCCTCGTTGTGCACCAGCAGCGGCAGCAGCCGGTGCTGGCCCACGCCCTTGATCTCCACCCGCCGGCTTCCCGCAATGGAGACGTTGACGTCCTGGCGACCGGAGCCCGGGCCGCGGCGCACCCGCTCGCTGGTCTGGGCCACCTGCGCCAACAGGCGGCCGCCTGTGGCCACGTCTCGCGGGGTCAGCAGGTCCGGCTCCGTCACCGTCTCGATCAGTGGCATGCCCAGGCGGTCGGTGCGGAACGTGATGCGGTGTCCGACATCGCTCACCTCCCGGCAGGAATCCTCCTCCAGCGTCAGCTGCCGGATGCGCAACTCCCGGTGCCGACCCAGCTCGCTGTCCCGGAACGGGATCAGTCCGCCGATGCCTACCATCGCGGTACGCTGGAACCCGGTGGGGATCGATCCATCCAGGTACTGCTTGCGCATGACCTGCAGCTCCGAGACCAGCTGCAGACCGAAGAACCGGGAGATCAACAGCGCGTGGCGGACCGCTTCCTCGTCGATGGCGAAGGGCGGCGTGTCATCCATCTCGTACGTGCACACGCTGCCGTGCTCCAGAAGGTAGACAATCTCCTTCCGGGTCTTGAACTCCATCAATGCGCAGCCGTCGTACTCCCCCATCTCGCTGAGGGTCGGCCGCATGTGACGCAACACCTCGGCGTCGTGGTGGTGCTGCCTGCTGCCGGCCGGACAGCGACAGAACAGCTTGCTCTCGGTGAGGAGCTGCTGGTGCACTTCGAGACCGCAGAGGAACCCCAGCTCCTGGTAGTCCGACGCCACGAGCTCGCCCAACCCGCGGAGAGGAAAGTCCAAGGGCGGGTCCTGCCGCGGGTTCAGGTCGGTGGCCGGCAGCAGGGAAGCCTTGGGTCGAGGTCTACGGGGGTCCGGTTTCGGGTCGGGCACGGGCGGACGTTATACCGTGATGCTGGCCGTCCGGGTCCGCGTCATGTCCGAGAGCATCCGCCGCCGGCTACAGGCTCAGACCACCGTCCACGGTCAGGTTCCTGCCGGTGATGTAGCTGCCCGCCTCCGAGAGCAGCAGCTTGATCATCGGAACCACGTCATCGACGGTTCCTGATCTGCCCACCGGCACCCTTGGCTCCATCCGGTCCTGGCTCTCGTGGTGCGAGGCTTCGTGGCGGATGATCCCCGGCGAGATCACGTTCACGGTCACGCCCGCAGGGGCCACCTCCCTGGCCAGGGAGCGGGCCAGGGAGCAAAGCGCGGCCTTGGCGGCGAAGTAGACCGGGGCGCGGCTCTTGGCGGTGTGATCCTCCGCGCCTGCCGCGCCGAAGAAGATCACGCGGCCCCGGCCGGCGGCGACCATGGCCGACACAACGTGCCGGATCACCAGGTACGCGCTGGTGAGATTGTTGTGCACCAGGTGGCGGTAGAGGCCGCTTTCGGTCTCCAGGAGTGGCGCCTCGGCGAAATCACCCACACAGTGGACGAGAGCGAACGGAGGGCCGTATTCGGCGCCGAAGCTGGTCGCAGCTTTCCGGATGCTCGCCTCATCGGTGGCGTCGACACCGGTGCGGCGGGACCAGACCACGGCGCGCTCGCCCACGTCGCGGGCGAGTGCGGCACCGATGCCGGAGAGGCCGCCGACGATCAGGATAGGGTCCACGGCACTGGTCATCGTGGCACGATAGCACCCTGACCAGGCGCGGGACCTACGAGAACGTCGAGCAGCCCACCGAACTGCAGCTCGGAACTACTGGATCTGGTCCGGAAACAGGTTGGCGAAGCTCGGGTTCGGCTTCGGTGGCTGACCTACCAGGGACTGCACGTAGAACTTGAGACCCTTGAGCGCCTGGTCGTTCGGCACGGGGAATGAGACCGAGAACTTGCCGCCAGGCGACATGATCGCCAAGTTTGGCAGGATCAGGACGCCGTTGGTGGGGATGCCCAGCTTGCCGCCGAACGGGGGGACCGAGAAATGGGGCTTGGCTTCGACCAGACCGAGCAGCGGGACGATGATCTGGGGCAACGTGGCGTAGCCGGGCGAGCTCCAGAAGTCCAGAGTGTAGGAGGCGTTGATCGCTGGTTGCGTTGCCGCGTAGACGTGGCGGTGATGGTTGAACGCGATCCGGTTCTGGTTCGTCCAGTTGCCCACGATCGCATCCAGGTCGTCATCCTGGTCCACGTCGGCCAGGGCCAGGACCGTCGTGGGATCGGCGATGGAGGCGTACCGCGTGCCCGTGCCGTCGACGAACTTGCCCTTGCCGTCGTTCAGGTAGACCGTGTTCTGGGCGCCCGTGGAGGCCCAGTTGCCGCAGACCACGTCGATGTCGCCATCCCCGTCGATGTCTCCAGCCGCAACCATGTAGGTGTTGTCCGTCAAGGACGGCAGGTTCGTGGTGGTGACGTCCTTGAAGCTCTTGGTCGTGCTGGTGGGGTCGAAGAGCAGCAGACGATTCTGCACGGTGTAGTTGCCGAAGAACAGGTCGTTGTAGTTGTCCCCGTTGAAATCGGCAGCGACGACCTTGCGGCCGCCAGACGTCACGAAGCCGCTTGGCAGCACCGTCGAGGACCGGTCCTGGTACGTGCCCTTGTGGTCGGTGTTGATCAAGATGATCGGCGCCACTGACCCCGCGGAGTGCAGGACGATGTCCAGGTCGATGTCCCGGTCCAGATCGACCATCTCCACGCCCCAGTGTCCGACGCCCACGGCCGGGAAGGTGCTGCCGGTGGCGTCGGTGAACACGCCCTTGCCGTTGTTCAGGTACAGACGACTGGTCAGGTTGGTGCCGGAGCCGGTGGCGGCGGCGGCAACCAGGTCCAGATCCCGGTCGAAGTCCACGTCGCCCAGCTTGAGGTCATAGAACAGCTCTACCGGCTGCGTCGACACCGACGTCGACGTGTTGTCGGTGAACTTGCCCTTGCCGTCGTTGAGGAACACCTGCAGCCGCTGGGTCGTGGACTGGGTGGTCTGGGTGCCGAGGACGATGTCGAGGTCGCCATCCCCATCGATGTCACCCATGACGACGGAACCGGCCGGCAACGCAGACGGCAGCAACGTCGCCGACACGTCGGTGAAGTTGCCGTTGCCGTCGTTGATGTAGAGCTTGCTGTTCTGGGTGCTGCTCAGGTTGGCGATGACATAGTCCACGACACCGTCGCCGTTGACGTCACCGACGGCGATGCCGAACGCGTTGTCCGCATCGGTCGAGATGCTCATACGGGAAAGCTGCTGGAACTGTGGCGTCTGGGCGAGAACTGCCGACGGCGGGGCGAACGTCAGGGCAGACGTCACCAAGACCAGCGCGCAGGGCATGGAGAAGCGCTGAGAGAGCATGGATGGACACTCCTGTGGGGAAGAAGAGGTGCGGCGGACCCAGCACATGGATAGGTACGGAGCGAGGCAGCCCCCAGTCTAGGCCTGAGGGTCCACACCTGGCAACCCAGGGACCTCCCAACCGGGCGGACGCGGCCTGGTATCCTACCGGAATCGTGGTTGCCTTGCGGAGGAGGCTGTCCGCCGTCGATCGGTTCCTCGTCGACCTGTTTCTGGTTGTCGGCCTGGGTGCCGGACTGGGTGCCCAGACCTCGTCACCACCCACCAGACCCGCCCGGCCGGCGCCCGCCCTCGACGACTTCCTCGCCGACATCCGCCAGCTCACCGCCGAGGTGCGCATGAGCTGGTCGTACCTGGAGTATCGGACCCGGGAGTCCGGCGTCGACCTCGCGGCCCTGGAGGCCGAGGCCTTGGCGACGGTACGGAAGACACCCACCGAGAGGGGTTTCGCGGCCGCGTTGGCGCGCTACAGCGCCGGGCTGAAGGACGGCCACTCCAGCGTGATCTACGGCAACGTGGTCCAGTTCGGCTTCCATCGCCTGCCGCTCTCGCTGGTGGACACCCGGGAGGGCGTCATGGTGTTCGACGTCCATGCCCCTGTGGCCAAGCGCGGCACGCTGCGGCCCGGTGACCTGCTCCTGAGCATCGATGACAAGCCCATCGAGGAAATCATCCGGGAGACCGAGCGCGTGATCCCGGCTTCCACCGATGGCGCCCGACGCCAGCGGGCCATCCAGCGCATCTGCCGGTACACCCACGAGGCCAAGGTGCGCATGCGGGTCCGCCGCTCTGGTGGCGAAAGGGAGGGCACCGGCGAGGCCGACGTCAACGACGAGGTCGAGGTGGAGGTCGATTGCCCTCTTGCCAACGTCGCCATCGCGCGGCATCACCTGGCCTTTCACAAGCGGGAGTGGAAGATGATCGGCGACGGGGACATCGCCTTCTTCCGCCCGGCAAGCTTCTCGCCCCCACGCGACGGCCGCTGGGCCGGAGCGGGTCCACAGCAGCGGGAGGAGATCCTCAAGGACGGCTATGGGGAGTACTCGCGCATCTTCCGCGAGATCCTGGCGCGCAAGCCGAAGGCAATGATCCTGGACCTGCGGAAGAACCCAGGCGGCACGGACCTGCTGGGCCAGCGTCTCGTCAGCCACTTGGTGGAGCCCGGCTTCGTCTACTTCCGGCTGCAGTCCAAGAGCCCATTGCCATGGGGAGGTTGGCGACGGCCCTCCACTCACAAGCCTCGCAATGTCCCTGAGAAGCTCCCGCGCTTCCTTGGCAGGCTGGTGGTCCTGATCGATGAGGACGTTTTCAGCACTGCCGACAACGTCGCCGCCTGCCTCCGGGACGTTCATCCTGACGTAGCTTTCGTGGGCCGGTCGGCGGGAGCGGGTACCGGCGCTCCCAGGGCGTTCACGCTGAAGCGGACTGGCGCCAAAGTCTGGTTCTGCACCCAGCGGGTCTACTCCCCGAAGGGCAAGATGATCGAGGGCCACGGCGTGACGCCGGACGTGAAAGTGGAGTGGACCCGCGAGGACTACCTGGGGCGGCGGGATCCGGACCTGGAAGCGGCGTTGCGGATCGCACGGAACGGCAGGTAGCTACGTGGCAGGGAAGCGGACTGTTGCAAAACGCCCGGTTTCTGGACCCTGCACGCTGAGCAGCTTGCTTTTCGAATCCGGCTGAGTCACCTGCTGGCTCGGTGGGATCTCTTCTGCCAAGGACATGAGTGCCAGGTCCGAATCCGCCGCCATGCAACCCGAGGAGCTGCTGTCTCACGACCGCTGGCTCCGGATCCTGGTGTCCCGGCTGGTGCATCCGGACATTGTCGAGGACATCGTCCAGGACACATTTGCGCAGGCGCTGGCGAGCCCACCGGAAAAGCACCGCGCGATCCGTGCCTGGCTGGCGCGGGTGGCAGCCAACTTCGCCCGCAAGAAGCACCGGTCGGATGCGCGACGCCAGCGCCGCGAACGCATGCAGGGCATGGACCCGGAGCTGATGCCCGATACGGCGGACCTCGTCGCTCGGGTCGATGCTCAGCGCCATGTCGCCAAGCTGGTACTGGGGCTGGATGAGCCCTACCGGACCACCGTCCTGCTGCGGTTCTTCGAAGACCTGTCCTGCCGGCAGATCGCGACCCGCATGAACGTACCGCACGCCACCGTGCGCACCCGTCTGCAGCGTGCGCTTGCGCGGTTGCGCAAGCAGCTGGACGACGGCGAAGGACCACAATGGCGCGCCATCTACACCGGCCTGTTCGCAATCCCGGACCTCGGAGCTTCGGTCTCGGCCACCATCCCGGCCTCGGCTGCCGCTGCCAAGGTCCAGATCCTCAACGGAGCACTGTGGATGACCACCAAGTCCAACCTCCTGGCCGCCGCCTGCGTGCTGCTGGCCGCCGCCGGTCTCACCGTCACTGCATCGTCCTTGTTCGACGGGTCCCGGGCGACCGACATCATCTCCGATGGACGCCCGGGCGACGGGTCGGCGGCGGCAGCGAACACCGTCCCTCGCCAGGAGAACCGCGACGGGACCATCCGCGCACAGCTGGCCCCACCGCGCCGCCACGCGCAGGTCGGCGACCAGCAAGGCCTCCGCCGGCGCTTGGTCGGCCAGGTATTCGACCGGAGCGGGACCCCGGTGGCCCGTGCGCCCATCGTCTTCGAGAGCGATCGGTTACCAGCGGCTCCGACGCCTCACCAAAGCGAGTTGGAACCCGAGCCCGAACCCAACCCGGTGGCCGGACCCACGAGCGTGGAATCCCGTGCGGCGCCGGCCCGAGGCCCGACGCTGCTGCTCGGCTACTCGCACGGGGACGGTAGCTTCGATGTCCAGGCACCGCGGGTCTCCGGGACCCTGCGCACCGGTGCGGGCTTCGTGACGCTACGTGCCTGGCAGTTGGAACCGGACCAGCAGGATCCGGCAGACCACGCTCCGGTGGCGGACTGCCTGTTGGTGGTCGCACCAGCCGTCCGGGTGAGTGGCTTTGCTCGCAACCCCGAGGGCAAGAGGCTGGCCGGCGTCCGCTGTTTTGCGGACGTCGGCGCGCTGGCCGCCTATCCCGGCATCCTCGACCGCACGCTGGAGTACGAGGGACCAGCCAGGCAAACGGACGCCCGCGGACAGTTCACCCTGGACCGCGTGCCAGCGATTCCTGAAGCCCGGTTGATCTTCTGGGCCAGCGGCTACAAGCGCACGGGCTTCGTGGTCCCGACGCAAGACACGACGGACCTCGAGATCGTGATGGAGCCCGATGCGTCGGCGAAGGCTCGTCTCACCGGCCGTGTGCAAGACAGTGCCGGCCGACCGGTGGCGGACGCCCACGTGACCTTCGGCGTCACGGCACGCACCCGGACCGGTACCGATGGGTGTTTCCTGCTCGAGACCGACGACCTGTGGTCCGAACATCCCCTGGTTGCCGTCAAGCAGGGTTACCAGGCGGCCGTCGCCGACGGGTTGAGCCGCAGGCTGGCGGACAAGGGTGAGGTGAAGAACGTCGTGCTCGAGCTCGAAGGCCCGGCGCTGCACATCTCCGGCCGAGTCGTCGACCACCGCGGCCGACCTGTTCCCGGACTGCGCATCTACATCTGGAACCCGACGTTCCTGGGCGGCGACCTCGACACCGCGGAAGCCTGGGCAGGTGGCTTGCACAACGCGGAGTACGGGGTGCTCGCTGTCACCGGCGAAGGCGGAGAGTTCGATCTCGGCGGTCTGCGCAACCGCGACTACGTCCTGCGGGTGTTCGATGAACAGACGAAGATGGCCTGGAGCACCAAGCCGTTGCCCGCCGGTTCCAAGGGTCATGAGGTCACGCTGCCGGAGGACGTGATGCGCCAGCGCGTCACCGGCAGGATCGTCGACCGCAACGGCGCCGGCATGGCCGGCGTCGCACTGTTCCCCAAGCTGATCGTGCGGCTGGCCCGAAACCGGACACGCAACATCGCGGGCAAGCACGTGAAGACGGACCAGAATGGCTACTTCACGCTGGCCAACATGTCACGCTACGAAGCACAACTAGCCATCGAAGCCGACCAGATCGTGCCGGTCGAGTACGCCATCCCCCCGGAGCATTCCGGTTTGGACCTCTGCATCACGGTCCAGCGCCGCTGCCACTTCAAGCTGGAGCCCGGACGGTTCGCGGAGCGCAAGCGCGTATGGGTGCAGTTCCTCGACGACGGCGGTCGGCAATTGACCATTCACAAGTTCAGCGCCCATGGCTGGTCATTGTTCATGCGCTGGTACTTCCATGCAGACCGGTAGGGGTCTGCCACCATGGCCGTCTCGGAAGCAGCCAAATGGCTGGTCGTGCACGAGGGTCATGGCGAACACAGCGAGGTGCTGCGCCACGCGATCACGCTGAAGCCCGGCGAGGTGACGGTGCTGCAGCTCTAGGCTGGAAGGCAGCTCCAGCCTAGAAGAACGT
This sequence comes from Planctomycetota bacterium, assembly GCA_003235605.1. The sequence goes on from QJVU01000293.1 coordinate 7,929, forward strand.
CATCCGGTCGAGGGGCCAGAAGCAGGCCCGGACTTTCCCCCGCAGGTCGTCGATGTCCACCATGCCGAAGCTGCGAGAGTC
>QJVU01000044.1 GCA_003235605.1 Planctomycetota bacterium
GTGGTGATAGAGAACCTGTTTGCGAGTCTCCTGCTCTGCTGCCGGGACCGCCACGCTACGCCGCGGGCCAGCGCCCACCGCCAGGGGCAGGTGATAGCGGATCTCGATCTCCTCGCAGCCGGTGGTTCGCACCGACCAGGCGGGGCCTTCCCCCGCGCTGACCTGGAGATTCCTGCCCTTGGTGTCGGTGGCGGTGACATTGCGGACTGCGCGGCCGAAGTCCTGGATCCGGTGGGCGCCGGGCCGCCAGGCCGGCATCCGGACGGTCAGTCCGTCCCGCCTGAGACCGCACACGCGCATGGTCACGGTCACGTGTTGGTTGCCCACCTGCAGCTGGAGTCGGTGGTGGACGGACTGGATGTCGGGGGCTGGAAGGCCCGGGGCCTGTGCGGCCAGTCCGGCAGGCACCAGCGGCGACGCCAACAAACACCATGGGAGTCCGAGAACCGTCCTCATCGGGGCCATGTTATGGGGGGTTCGTGATCGTGGGAAAGTGGGGCTGTCGGGGCCTGCCCCTTTGGGGCAACCTTACCCTGAACAAGTGCCGGCTCCGTGCCCGCGGCCGGCAACCACCCTGTCGCTGCACCGCCGTGAAGTCGAAGAGCCTGCTGCTGGTCCTGTGCCTGCTGGCCCCGCACCTGTGGGGCCAGGTGGCCCTCCAAGGCCCCGATCTTGCCTACTACCGGGCCCGTCTGCCGCACAGCGCCGGTCCGGCCGTGGCATGCGTCTTGGCGGACATGGACGGCGACGGCGATCAAGATCTGATCCGGGCCACCGCCAGCAACGTGGACCTCGCGCTGCAGGACAAGTCGGGACGTTTCATCCCGGCGGGCCCGCTGCTGCCGAAGACCTCCACCGCCCAGGCCCCGGTGCAGGCGGTCGCCGTCGGTTTGCTGGACCTTGACAAGAGCCCGGATGTGCTCATAGCCCATCGCGACGGGACCTGTCGGGTTGTGGTCAACAATGGTCAAGGCAAGTTCTCTGCGTCGTTCCTGCTGCCGGCCCTTGGCAACGTTCAGAGTCCGGCTCTCGAGTCTGTGCTGGTGGGCAACCTGGATGGGGTCTTGGGGGATGACATCGTCGTCATTCTGAATCAGCTGCCACCACAGGTCTACCTGGCGGACAAGAGCGGTGGATACGACAAGCCGACAGCGCTCCGTGGCCCTCCCCTGCTCAACCCTGCTGCGGTGCTGGTGGACATCGACCAAGATCAGGACTTGGACGTTCTCGTCGTTACGGGCGATGCCAAGGCATCAGAACCGCCACCGCCCTACGTGTACCTCAACACCAACGGGCAGCTCGGTATTGCCAAGACCACCTTCTTCTCCAAGGATGCGAGCTTGGCCGCGAGCCAGGTTCTGGCTGCGGACATCAACGGCAACGGTCGCCCCGAGATCATCTTCGCGACAGCCAGTGGAAAGGCATCTCCCGCGATCTATGTCAGATCCTCGGCAACCAGCCAGCTCTACCAAGCGCAGGCGAGCGCGGGCAAATTCACGATCAGCACTGCCCCGGCATTGTTGGCTGCCGACGTCAACGGCGATGGCTTCGTGGACCTGATTGCCCTGCAGTCGGACGGCAGTCTGGTCCTGGGCCTCAACAACGGCCAGCTCTCTCCGGGCACCTTCGGGCCTCCCAAGGCGTTGCTGGGAGCGGGAGGACGCCAATGCCTGGCGATCGGAGACCTCGAACCCGACAAGGACATCGACCTGGTTGTCGGCGGGACGGAGATGGAGGACAGCCTCCTGCTCGGAAACGGAGGGGGCGCTTTCGTCGATACCGAAGACCGCGACATGCCGATCGCGAAGCACTCGCTCTCAGTAGGAGCCCTGGTGGATGCGACCGGGGACGGCGACCCGGACATCGTCCTCTATGACCGCGGTGGCAAGCCGGCACTTCTGGTGAACGACAAGGGTCAGGCCCGGTTCAAGCAAGACCAGCTGAAGGCACTGCCGGTCGCGCTGCCGGCGCTGCCCAACTCGACGTACACCGACGTGCAGGCGGCAGCCGTGGCCTCCACGCGCGTAGTCGATCTGATCGTGCACGGAACCTCGTTTCTCTCATCGCAGGCGGGGGTGCGCATCCTTGTCAGGAGCCAGTCGAACAGCCGCTATTACTACCTGGACGAAACCAGCACTCGCTGGCCCCGCCAAGACACCTACTCGGCGATGGCCGTCGGGGACATCGGTGGTTACGCCACCGGCAGCCTCGGTGTCCGGGGCTACTCGGATCTGGTGGTGCTGAGCACCGCCGGAGATCTGCTGCTGGTGCTGAACAACAAGGGGACCTACTCGATCCAGAAGACCGCGGTCGCCAGCAAGGTCGAGTCCGGGTCGCGCATCCTGCTGGGCCATGTGAATGGCGCGCAGGACCGGCTGCTGGACATCGTCCTGCTGCAGCCCACCCTGGGCATCCGGGTGTTCCTCGGGCGGCAGAAGCCGGTAGACACCTTTCTCGAAGGCAGGGGCATGAAGGCAGCCCCCGGCGAGGGACTGCTCACCGATCTGAATGGCGATGGTCAGGTGGATCTGCTGATTGCCACCGCGCAGACCATCTGGGGCCTGCAGTTGTTCCAGGGCGATGGAAAGGGCTCGTTCGACGATGTCTCTGCCAAGCTGCTGCCGGCAACCGGCCTCAACCCGCGGTCCGTGTCTTCGTTGGCGGTGCTGCGGTCTGCAACCGAGAAACTGCCCGCCGTGGTCGTTGGACTGCCCGACGGTGCAGACCTGTTGCTGCGCCGCGTCGGCGGCGGCGCTTTCAGTACCCCTATCCAGTTACCGTTCCGCGGCAGCAACGCCACGGAACAGTGCCTGGCAGGTGACCTGGACCTGGATGGGGACGATGATCTGGTCACGGTGAGGGCGACGGTGCTGCCGAGCGTGCTGCTGGGCCAGTCCTTGCAGCTGACCCAGAACTCGATCGCCCAGCGTGGGCGACGCCTGGCGCTCTCCGTGCGGCTGCCCAGCGCGACGGCCACGGGGTGGCTGGGAGTCTCGCTGGAGACTACGCGGTCCGTGTTGCCGGGCGTGGGTATCCTTCGGATCCGCGAGCCGATCCTGGCGTACACGTTTTCCGGCCAGACCGCGAGCAGTGTGATGCTCCCGGTTCCTGCGCGCCTGGCGCTGATGCAAATCCCTGCGCAGCTGTTCGTGAGCGACGGCCAGGTGTTTCGGATGGGCAACCTGGACGTCCTGGAGCTGACCACACACTAGAGACCGGGTCTGCGGCAGGGAGAGACGGCAGCGTCCGCTCCCTGCCGCTGTCGTCCGAACCTAGTAGTCCATATCGGACATGTCGTCGCCGCCAGGGCTGCCCCTCTTCTTCTTTTCGGGGGCCACGGAGACCAGGGCCTCGGTCGTCAGCAAGAGGGTCGAGACCGATGCGGCATTCTGCAATGCAGCACATACCACTTTCGTGGGGTCGATGACTCCGGCCTCCAGCAGATCCTCGAGCTTGTCAGTGGCAGCGTTGTAGCCGTAGGCGTAGTCATCGCTCTGGTTCACGCTCTGCACGATGATCGACCCGTCCGTGCCCGCGTTGTGCGATATCTGGCGCAGCGGTGCCTCCAGCGCGCGGCGGATGATGTCGACACCGATGCGCTCGTCACCGCTGGATTTCAGGGTCTTCAAGGCCTTCTGTGCTCGCAGCAGCGGCACTCCACCGCCGGGGAGAATCCCTTCCTCGGTGGCAGCGCGGGTAGCGTGCAGGGCATCCTCGACCCGGGCCTTCTTCTCCTTCATTTCGGCCTCGGTTGCGGCGCCCACCATGATCTGGGCGACACCACCCGACAGCTTCGCCAGCCGTTCCTGGAGCTTCTCGCGGTCATAGTCCGAGGTGGTTCGCTCGATCTCTGCCTTGATCTGGGCGATGCGCCCTTGCACGTCCTTGGCCTTGCCCGAGCCTTCGATGATCGTGGTGTCATCCTTGGTGATGACAACCTTCTTGGCAGAGCCCAGATCCGCTGTCGTCACGGATTCCAAGGAGATGCCGATGTCCTCGAAGATCGCCCGGCCACCGGTCAAGGTGGCGATGTCTTCCATCATCGCCTTGCGACGGTCGCCAAAGCCGGGTGCCTTGACGGCAGCGCACTTGAACACACCCCTGAGCTTGTTGACGACCAGGGTGGCCAGTGCCTCGCCTTCGACGTCCTCGGCGATCACCAGCAGAGGGCGGCCTGATTGCGCGATCTTCTCGAGCAGGGGCAGCATGTCCTTGATGTTGGTCAGCTTCTTCTCGTGGACCAGGATCATCGGGTCTTCGAGGATGGCCTCCATCTTGTCGACGTCGGTTACGAAGTGCGGTGACAGATAGCCCTTGTCGAACTGCATGCCCTCGACCCACTCGACCGTGGTTTCCAGGCTCTTGCCTTCCTCCACGGTGATCACGCCGTCCTGGCCGACACGCTCCATGGCGTCGGCGAGGATCTTGCCGATCTCTTCGTCGTTGTTCGCGGCGATGCAGCCAACCTGAGCGATCTCCTTCCTGCCCTTGACAGCCTTGGAGTTCTTCTGCAGGTCCTTCACCACGGCGGCCACTGCGTTCTCGATGCCGCGCTTCAGAGCCACGGGATTGGCACCGGCGGTCACGTTCTTGATGCCCTCCTCGAAGATGGCTTCTGCCAGCACCGTGGCAGTCGTGGTGCCGTCCCCGGCAACGTCCGAGGTCTTCGATGCGACCTCCTTGACGAGCTGAGCACCCATGTTCTCGTACTTGCCTTCCAGCTCGATCTCCTTGGCCACGGTCACACCGTCCTTGGTAACCGTTGGGCTGCCGTAGGACTTCTCGATGATCACATTGCGGCCGCGCGGACCCAGCGTCACCTTGACGGCACGTGCCAGTTGGCGAACCCCGTCTCGCATGCGCTCACGGGCCTCCTGATCGTAGGCGATCTTCTTGACAGCCATTGCGTTTCCTTTGTCCTTTGTGTCCTTGTTCTTTGCTCTTGTTGGCGGTGTTTCAATAGTTCACTGGTTCACTCGAGGATCACTCGATGATGGCAAGGATCTCGTCCTCGGAGAGGATCAGGTAGTCCTCGCCACTCACCTTGATCTCGGTTCCCCCGTAGGCGGAGAACAGCACGCGGTCGCCCTTCTTCACTGTGAGAGGGGTGCGCTTTCCGTCCTCGTTGAGTCGGCCTGCACCCACCGAGATCACCTTGGCCTCGCGCGGTTTCTCCTTTGCGCTGTCGGGGAGGATGATGCCACCCTTGGTGATTTCGTCGGCTTCAAGCCGCTTCACGAGCACGCGGTCGCTCAGAGGGGTGATCGCGCTGGCGCTGGTCGTGGCCTTGGTCGTTGTCTTAGCCATGTATTGGGCTCCTGTGATCCTTGGGGCTCGGGCCTGAACTCGAGCTCTTGTTGGAGGTTGGGAAGAGGAAGAAGAGAAGAGGAAAGGGGAAGAAGAGAAGAGGAAAGTTCAGCGGGGTGGCAGCGAGGGCGGAAAGTGGTGCCGGATCAGCTGGTCCAGACACCGCTGCAGGTTGTCGAAGGCCAGGGGCTTCCGCAGGAACCGGAAGACGCCCGACCTCAGCATGGCCTGGGTCTCCTGACGGGTGGCGGCGCCCGAGATCATGATCGCGGGCAACGGTCCGATTTCCCGGGAGATGTGGGTGAACACGTCCAGCCCGGTGATCCCGGGCAGGTGCATGTCGAGGATGCTGAAGTCCACGTGGTGCCGTTTGGCCAGCTCGACGGCCTCAGGGCCCTGGTCCGTGGAGTAGGTCCGCCATCCGCGGGCCTGGAGCAACTCCACCAGGATGGCGCGCAGCGGGTCGTCGTCTTCGGCCAGCAGGACGGAATAGGGTCTCGACATGATCGCTCCGCTCCGTCTGGAGCGCAGGGTTCCCCAAGAAAACGGGTCCGCGGCACTCAGCAACCATCATGCCGCCACCCTTCGGGGCCCAAGATCATATCGGCAAATGAGTTAGCTGCTCTTGGAGCGGCCCCGGACGGCCTCGGTTCCTGTCATGGTGACAGGCCTCTTCTCGGGCCACGCTGCCAATGTGGCGCTTGAACGTGGAGCCCCGCGGGTTCAGAGGCGGTCGTCGTCGTCGTCCTCGTCCAGGTCGTCGACGTCGTCGCCGACCTCGAAGTCGTCATCATCGTCGAGATCGTCGTCCCAACTGCCGAAATCCTCGTCCAGATCGTCGTCGATGTCGTCCTCGTCCAGGTCGTCCAGGTCCTCGTCCTCGTCGTAGGAGGCCAGCACGCGGTCCCAGTCGGCGACCTCGATTGGAGCGTTGCAAACCAGGCAGATACTGTCGTTGCTGCGGAGGTCCTCGAGCTCCTCGATGGCGTCGAAGACCTTTCTGCACTCAGGACATCGGACGACTTTTCCCATGGCGATTCGGGTTTTCCATGGCGATCCGGGTGGGTGACGGGGCGCCCCCCAAGCCGGGAATGCCCACTCCGCAGCATCCATACCGAATCCCGGCCAAGTGGAAAAGTCCCAAGGAGCCATTCAGGGCAGAGAAGGTTGCGTGCCACGGTGAACGCCGGTGCGGCGAAATGCCGAAATCCAGGGCAATGGGACGGACCAACATGATTCTCCTGGGCATGGGGATCCTGGCCTGCGTGGTGCTCAGCCTGCTCATGCAGCGCGGCCTCAAGCTCCAGATGAACGCCAGGAGCGACCCCGTGGTCACGGCCGTGACGGAGGTCTTCGGCACCCAGTTGCAGGCCCCACCCCAGTTCCAGATCCGGGCCGAGGGCCCCCGCAGGTCGGGCCTGTTGCAGCTGACCCCTGTGCTCGCCAGCAGTGGCGAACGGCTGGCCAGCGATGTCGGCCGGCTCGTGTGGCAGCAGGCGCCTGGCCGCTTCGACGAGCTGGTGATCCTCGTGAAGCGGGACGTCGAGGACGAGGGGACGGCGATCCCGATTCCTCGCCCCCCCATCGCCGGCTCCCTGCAAGGGGTCCGGAGGGTGAAACTTCCATCGAAGGCTCCGGACACACGGGTGCTGCGACCGGCGACACGCCCCGGACCAGGCCGATAGTCCGCGGGTGGCTCGCACCCACACGGTAGCTTGCAGTGAGCGACCAGCCGGAGAAGCTGGAGACATGGTCTGGTGCTGCGTCCTGGCCGTCCTGCTGCCCCAACCCCCGGGAATACCCCAGGGCGTGCCCCAGGGGCTCCGCCCCGCGTTCGTCCTCCAGAACCCCGCCGACACCCGGCGGACGGAGATTGTCCGGGTGAGCATGCCGTTTCCCCGTGGGGTCCACCGTAGACTTCGCCACGCTCGGGTCAGCCCAGCAGAGCGCAGAGCAGAGGGGGAGGCTGACGCGGACGCCGCCATCTGGCCGCTGATGCGCTGGCCGGACGGTTCCATTGCTCTCGCCCAGCTGCAGGTGCGCGTGAGCGTTGGAGCCGGGGAACGCCGCCGGTTCCTGGTGGACTGCACCGACGGAGCCTGCCCGGACCCAGGGGCAGCAATGCCGTGGCACTTCCACCAGCGAGGTCTCACGAAAGCGCTGCCGTTGTTCACGGAGCTTCAGGATCCCTGGGGACAGACCTACCGGGCGCGCCTGGTGCCGGACCCGACGGCCGGTCCGGGGGGGGTCCTGCGAAGCACGCCGCTGGTGCAGGTCCGCCGCTACCGGGCGGTGCACCGGCTCGAGGGCAACGAGCAGCGCGAGTTCCTCGGTCTGCTGGCGCTGTTGACGACGTTCCGGGGTGAACGCCGCGCAGAGCTCACCATCATCCTGGACAATGCGGCGTACGGCGGCAGCCCGGTACTGGGTCCGGTTCGTTTCTCGCGCTTCTCCCTGGTCACGGAGACCGACAGCCTCAGGGTGCGGCCGCGCTTCATCCATGAAAACCTGCTGAAGCCGCCGCTGCGGCGGAAGAGCGGCGGATTCCGCCAGCTTCTCCTGGGCCCTTCGGACCAGATCTATCTCGCCGATCGCACCGCCAAGAGCTTCCGGTTTGACCTGTTCCTCGATGACGCAACCGCCACCCAGGCCGAAAGACAGCGTTCCC
>QJVU01000419.1 GCA_003235605.1 Planctomycetota bacterium
CCCAGCAGGTAGAGCACGTAGGGATGCTGGGGGTTGGCCTCCCGCGCCGCCACCAACGCCTCCAAGGCTGCGGCCTGCCGCCCCTCGATGTGCTCCAGGGCCAGGCCCTTGCCTGCAAGGGCCAGATGCCGCAGGCGCGGGTTCTGGTCGGCCACGACTCCGAAGGCATCTCTGGCCGCCGGCACCTCCCCCCTGCGCAGCTGACAGGCCGCGACACCGAAGGCCGCATCGGGCACCTGGCCTCCGGCGGCGCAGGCCTCGAACTCGCCCTGAGCCCGGGCAAGGTCGCCCTCCGCGTAGGCCACGCAGGCACCCAAGTAGCGCACGTGATCGGTCAACTCGACGGGCAGGTCCACGGGCAGCGCAGCCTTGGCACCCGTGACGTCACCCACGGCGAGGTGGGCACCGACCACGGCCTGGTCCAACGCCAACCGCTCGTCCGGGTGTTCCACGCGCCGGCGGTCGCGCTGCGCAAGGTCAGCCTCCACCATCGCCTCGGCAGGGCGCTCGTCCGCCAGCAGGAAGCGGGCCAGGGCGCCGTGGGTCCGCGGATCCACGGGACCCAGCTCGACCGCCTTGCGAAGGTTCGCTTCCGCCAGCTTGCGCAGGCCCAGCATGGCTTGCACCTCGCCCATCCCCTGGTAGCGGAACGGCGACTCCGAAAGCGACGCGGGCAACTCCCGGTAGAGCCGCCACTCCCCCTCCAGGTCCCCCTGGGACCGCAGCACGCGCACCTTCAATCGGAACGCGTCCACATCGTTCTTGGCACATTCGATGTGGGTGTTGGCGCGCTGCATGGCCTTGGTGAAGACCCAGGGCTCGCGCCGACCCTGCTGGATCAGCCACAACAGGTAGTCCACCTGCTGGCCGAGGCCCGTCGGCTTCCAGGAGACCCGCCGGTCGCGAGTTTCCACCTCGTTCTTGACGGTCGTCGCCAGTTGCAGCTGCCTGACCTTGTCCCCCGGGTTCTCGACGGTGCCGACCTGCTTGCCGCTCTTCTCGTCGATCCAGCGGAACTTGATGGTGGTCTTGTCGGAGTACGGACCTGCGCTGTCGCCGAGACGGTACTTGTCGTCCTCCGACCCCACGAAGAAGCCCCAGTACTTGTTCCCGTCCATCGTGATCAGCCGGTCATAGCGCCTGGCGAGCTGCTCTGCGCTGAGGGGATCCTGGACAGCACCAGACTCCGGCACGTTTCCCGTGCCACCATCGGACGTGTTCCCCGTCCCGCCAGCGGCCCCGTCCGCCTTCGCCCCCTTCACCATCTCGAGCTTCATGCGCAGGGCGGAGTACGCGCCGGCCTGCTGGCCGATGGGGAGCGGGACTGCGATCGGCGGCAAAGGGTCCAGGGAGGGAAACGGCAGGTCCGCAGGCGGCAGCGGCCGGGTCTCGCTCGGCTCCAGGAAGATGTCATCGCCCAGGCCCGGGTCATCCTTCGGGTCCGCCACGAAGGGCGCGCAGGGAACCGTCGCCTCGTAGGGCTTCTCGTTCTTCACCACGCGTCCGCGCTGGTAGACATCGTTCCAGTAGCCATGACCCAACCAAGCGCCCAACAGCACCACGGCCACGAACAGTCCCTGTTCCTTGCGCACGTTGAGTTCCATTGGCTATGGCTCCTCTGACAGCGGACCGATGACCAGGCCCACGACCTTCCCCTTGACCTGAAGCGGCTCGCCAGCGCGCTGGCGCACCTGGCTGATCTGGAGATCGCTCAGCCCGAGAGGCATCGTGGAGTTGCGGCAGCTCTCCAGGAAACGGTCGACCGTGCGATAGTCGGCGTACACCTGGAAGGCCACTGCGTATTCCTTGACGTAGTCCTCGGCCCGCTTCTGGTCCTTCTCCTTGGCGTCCTGGACGGGGCCGGTCTTCTTCCTGGCTTCGATCTGCAGCCGCTGGATCTGCCGCAGACCGACGGCATCGGGGTGGGCACCAATGACGGTGTGGTGGGCACGGATCAGCCGCTGAACCGCCTGGTCCAGAACGCACAGCCCGACAAGGGCGTGCTCGATGTCGCCGCGCTCCACCGGGGACGGCCAGCGGAAGGCGCCCTCCCCAAGGTCCACGTTGGCCTCCGCCGCCAGGTTCAGCAGATGATCTGCCACCTCCCGCTTGCGCCGCAGCCAGAACAGCTGATGGTCTTCGCCCGCGGGCACTTGGAATCCCTGGGGCACCGGCAGGTGCATGGCCGCCCGCAGTTCGTCGAAGGTGGCTTGAATCTGGCGGTGGTTGTCGTTGGCCAGGCGGAGCTGCTTGAGCCGGTACTGCTCCGCGCGGATGACGCTGTGAGCGCTTCGAATGGAGGTCGCGACGGCGGTGGAGTCGTAGATGCTGCCGATGATGCTGTTGGCGATCCAGAACACCAGCAGCCCTGCCACACAGCTCAGGATCCAGCGCTTGTTCTCCTGCCAGATTTCGTGAAGGTCCACTTGGCCTTGGCGGCCTTGCCCAGGAAGTCGAACTCCAAGGTGAAACGGTGGAGGTTGCTCCGCTGATCGCGGTCGTGCTTGGCCAGGCTGACTTCACCGACGTAGGGCAGTGCCTTGATCTTGGCCACCATCGACTCACAGGCGTGGCCGACGTCCCGGTCGATCTCCTTGCCAAGGCCCTCCACCACCACGATGTTCCGGCGGCG
>QJVU01000662.1 GCA_003235605.1 Planctomycetota bacterium
CGGGCTTGGCAACCGCCGGCTTGGGCTCCTGGGCAGAAGCTTGCAGCGCCAGCACCAGCACCAGGGGCAAGGCGGCTGCTGGCAGGACGGAGCGGGTCTTCAGCTTGAACATTGGGATCTCCATGTTGGGTCGTGCCATGGGATACAGTGGCGCAGAGGGCACGCACCACCGCATTCTATCGTACGGACCGGGGTACCTGCCATTCCAGCAGGCGGAAGCCCCACGGGACCGCCCGCGTGACGTCAGGGGTGGCCGGGGAATGTCCCCGTCCGAACCTACTTTTGGAACACGACGCCACCCATCGTGGACAGCATGGCCTGCCCCGTGCCGGTGACCTCAACCCACTGGAAGAAGGCAGAGATTCCCACCAGGCCCGCGATGTTCGGAATCGGTGCGGGCAAGACCGCGCTGCCGCTCTGCACGCTGACACCGCCCACGGGGAGGAAGAGCGGCGAGCCCAGGTCCAGGCTGACCACGCTGCCGGCCACGAAGGGCGCGAACGCGAACGGGATGTTGCCAGATCCCAGAGAGACGTAGAGCGTCGCGTTCGCAGCGCTGCTCTTGCTCAGGGTCAGGCCCCACGCCGAGTTGCCGACATACGGCGCATCGCCCTTTGCGCCGATGTCGCCACCGCTGTTCTTGGGAAGGGCGGCGCCAGTGCTGTCGTACGGGTGGTGCTGGAAGCGACCGTACATCTGGATCACCGTGTCGCTGTCGGCCTGGGCCAGCCAGGTCAGCACCGGCACGCTCACTACATTGAAGACGTTCGGTACGTTGGTTGGCAGGCTGCGCTTCTCGATGGTGAGATCACACCCACCGGATACGCCCCCCGGAACCGCCCCCGTGCCGGTGTGAGCGATGGTCAGGTCGGCGCTGAAGAACATGGTGCCGGTCTCGACGAAGGCCGTGCCGTTGGGATCCAACTCCCAGGCCACCATCCGCACACCGTTCGGTGGGGTGTTTCCCTTGGCAGAGCCTTGCTGACCACAAACGATCACCGTCTTGCGCAGCGGGTCGTAGGCCATGCCGTACGTGGAGCGGGCAGGGGCCGAGGGGGTGAAAGACTTGACCAGGGTGCCGTCCTGCTTGAACTCGGCGATCGGGTTGTTGAAGTCGCCGGTGTACATGGTGTTCCGGTTGGGGTCGTAGGCCAGGGCCCGGACGACGGTGATGGCGGCCGGCAGGTTGTCCGTCTTCCAGTCCGCAGACGAGGTCCAGCCCTTGGACCGGTTCTGGTTGGGAGACGCCTGCTTGGTCACGTCGAAGGCAAACACCTTGTTGCCAACGACCGACCTCTCGCTGCCACCGTAGATGTACAGAATCGTGGATCCGTCTCCGGCTGCCAGGTCTCGTATACCCCAGGCCGAGCCAAGGGTCCCCGACGGCTGGTCGTACATCTCGACATGCCAGGCCCCCTGGCCGTTGTTGGCCTTGGGATCCCACCAGAACTCGAACAGCTTGTGGGGGTTCGTCAGGTTGCTGGTGTCCCGGCGCGCGCTCACCCAGATGTGGCCGAGCAGCTTGTCTACACACGTTCCGACACAACCGTTGACGGTGTATCCAGCCACCTTGGTGGCCTCGGCCATCACGTCGAGCTTGTGGGTTGCAGCGGTGCCCGTGGGGCCGGGGATCTGAAGTTTGGAGCCCAGCGCGATCCTGCTGGGCAGGACGAACTGGGCACCCAGGGATGCGGAGAGGAGCAGGGAAGTGGCGAGTGCGGCCAGAGCATGGGAGTGCATTGATAGTCCTCACATGAGAGAGCGAGAGAGGATGGGACGGAACGAGAGGTGGGTGGCCCAGGGCAGGCCACCCCGCACTGTACTCTCGGCCGGTGCCGGTATCCACGCACAACTGCTACAGGCGGCCCTGGAGCTCCGAGCCGACGCCGCTGGCAAGCCGGCAGACAGCCGGTACGTGACGCCGGCTCGGGCCGGAGTGGCCCGAGCCGGCACTGGACTGCGGCGGCAGGCAGAGCGGCCGCGGTCCCTGGCAGGACGCGCTGGCCGCTACCTGTAGCGGAACAGCGGCACCAAGCTCCCGCTCGGGGTGAAGCTCGTCGACGGGATGACACCCGTCGATGGGCCATACCGGTAGGCGATCTTGCCGCTGAAGTCGGCTGGCGCAGGTTGGGGTTGGATCGTGGTGTCGCTAACCCGTGACAGGTGCGCGTTGGAGTTCTTGGTGTCGTCCCAAATCGACTGGGTGTAGACATGCGCACCCACCGCCTTCTGGACGAAGGGGATGTAGTTGCTTGGGTTGGTGTTTGCCGAACCGCCAGAGCTGGTCGTGAAGCTGTTCACAGTTACCAGCAGCTTCAGGTCGATCAACAGGTTCTGGCACCCGAGGCCCGGAATGACCGGGAAGTTCGGGTCGGTGTGACTCCGCGTGCCATTCAGGGAGACACCTTGGATCACCGGGATGCTCGGCGGGAAGCTGCTGACCTGGAAGTAGTACTGCATCTTGTTGCTGGTGGTCGGGTTTCCCGTGTCCTTTGCGTAGGACCAGTGCCAGAAGTACGAGTTCGGGCCGGTAGTGGCGGTGGAACTGCTGTCGTTCACGGTCGGGCAGGTGCTCGTCGTGAGACCAGCACTGAAGAGGCTACCGCCGGCCGACGTGATGATGCTGCGTCCGTCGAGGTAGTAGGTGAAGGAGGGCGAGCTTCCAGTCGATGTGGTCCCCCATGCGGCGGAGTTGGCCAGGGAGCCACCAAGCATCGTCATGTCCAGGAGCAGATCGTTGCTGCCCGTGTACGCGAACCGGCTGGTGAAGGGAAACCTGAGGCCGCCGTTGTCCCAAGGGTTCGGCGCACCGGACGGTTGCTTGGTAATGTCGGGAAAGCTGTGCTTGGCGCTGTAGACCGTCGTTGGCGTCGTCAGGAAGTTCAATGCCCAGGTGCTGCTGAGGGAGCTCATCTTGGTCTCCGCCATCATCAGGGTGACCTGGGTGAACGTCCTGGCAACCCCGGAGCTACTGGATACGGAACCGTCCTGTCGGAATGAGATCTCGGTGAGGACCTTTGCACCCTTGCCGGTCAGGTCAGCATTTGCGACCTGCGCGCGCATGTTGGCGTATCGAGCCAGCAGATAGCTGTAGGCGGTGCTTCCGGAGGACTCGGTGCTGTCATAGCCCGGAGGAACGGTACCCGTCTGAGCCATGAGGGGTACGCAGAGTGCGATGGGTAGCAAGGACAAGAAGTGGTTCTTCATGGTGTTGCGAGTGGTGTCTTGTTTGCGGGGGCCTTTGGCAAGAGACCGAGCCTAGTTCAGGCTGCGGCGCCTCTCAACGCACCCGCGCACGCGTCACGATGGCTCGAACCACATGCGGCAACAAAGCCCGGGAGGTTTCGGGGCTTGCGCTCAGAAGTCGAGGAGTTGTTGCCGAGGATCGGCTTGTGGGTGAGCGATATCCCACGTCTCGCTGACCACGGTTGCGAGGGTTTGCGACGTGGTCGGGATGGCCGGGCACGAAGGAACCGCCTTCGTGGTTGCGCCTCGTCCTCGTGAGATTGACCCGCCTGCTACGACAGCCACTTCTTGGACGGTGGGTACTTCTGCTCCAGGATCGGCAGGCCACAGTCGAGCGCCAACCTCACGACGGCGGACCTCTTCACCTGCCCCCGTGCGCGCATCGCCGGATCCTCCATGAGCCGCTGGATGATCATGTCGAGGCGCTTCAGCGTTTCGGCATCCAAGCGAACAGTGATCCTCTCGTCCTGGGCCATGGGTGGTACGGACATCGGGTATGTTCCTATCGACCCCGAACGCTTTTGAACCTGAGACCTTGTGCCGGGGTGCCGGACGGCCAACCCGGACCCGACGGGCCACCCCAGGCGTGGCGGGAGGGAGCCGTGGGAGGCCCGGCAGGCGCCCCTGGATTCCCTGAAACCCATGGGATAGCGCCTGTGCATGTGCTAATGTTCCGCGCACCCAAGTGACCCCTTGAAGACCGAAGACTGATGATCTGCGTCTCCGAACCTATCCGTTGCTTGGACTGGTAGGACCGCTGACAACGGAAAGGAAGCTAGAACCATGGGAACCCGGCTCTACGTCGGCAACCTGTCTTTTGACACAACCGAAGATTCCCTGCGTGCGGCGCTGTCTGCGGACGGTCGCAACGTCAAGGAAGTACACATTGTGACCGACCGCGACACCGGTCGGCCTCGCGGCTTCGCCTTCGCCGAGATGGCCAGCGAAGAGGACGCCCAGGCAGCCATGAAGGCCCTCGACGGCGCCGAACTCGACGGCCGCAACCTGAAGGTGAACGAGGCCCGCGAACGAGCCCCACGCGGCGGCGGCGGGGGCGGCGGCGGGCGCCGCCGCTGGTAGCTGCGGGCGGTCCGTTCCACGGTCGCTCGCCAGTCCTTGTTTTCCTGGAGCGGGGCAGTGGACGGCCCTATGCTCCTCCCCTGGCCGCTTGGCGGCTTTCAGGGCCGGGGAGAACACACCAGGAGGACACCATGACCCTCGCCGATCTCTGGCTTCCGATCTTGTTGTCGGCAGTCTTCGTCTTTGTCGTCAGCTCGGTCATCCACATGGTCATCCCCTTGCACAAGGGGGACTACAAGCAGCTCCCTGGCGAAGCCGAGGTGCTCGAGGCCATGCGGGCGCAGCGCGTCCCACCGGGAGACTACATGTTTCCGTGGGCTGGCTCGATGAAGGCGCTTGGCGCGCCGGAGATGGTCGCCAAGTTCAACCAGGGCCCGGTGGGTTCCGTCACGGTGATCCCAAGTGGTCCGCCCGCCATGGGCAAGAGCCTGGTGCAGTGGTTTCTCTACGCAGTGGTGATCAGCATCTTCGCTGGCTACATCGCGGCCTTCAGCCTCGAGTCCGGCGCACACTACATGAGGGTCTTTCGTCTCACCGGCACGGTAGCCATCCTCGGGTATGCTTTGAGCTCGGTCCCCAACTCGATCTGGAAAGGCGTCAGCTGGTGGACGACGCTGAAGTTCCTGTTCGACGGCGTGGTCTATGGTCTGGTGACTGCCGGCACCTTCGGCTGGCTGTGGCCAGCGGGCGCCTGAGGTACAGCCTGTCTGGCTTCCCCTGGCGGGACCATGTAGGGTGGTGCAATGAGGCACGTCTCGCCATTCCAATTCGCATACGGACTTCCTCTCCTTGCCACACTGCCTTTGGGCGGGGCTGCCGCGGCACAGGTTCTCAGGGTTCCCGCACAGCACACGACGATTGCCGCCGCCCTGGCGCAGGCGACCTCGGGAACGACGATCCTAGTGGCGGCCGGGACCTACAAGGAGCGTCTGACTTGGCCGGCCGTGGATGGAATTCGATTGCTGTCGGAAGAGGGACCTGCCAAGACCACGATCGACGGCGAGAGCAAGGGTACGGTCGTGACCTTCGGCGGAAAACTCGGGCGCACCACCCTGCTGGACGGGTTCACCGTCGCCAACGGCTTCCTGCAAACCTCCAGCGGGCGCAACTACGGCGGTGGGATCCACATCAACGGGGCATCGCCGACGATCCGAGGAAGTCGCATAACAAGCAATGTCCTCGACGGCCCCTACTGGAACTACGGCGCGGGGATCTACGTGGCGGGTAGCGGCGCGAACCCCCTGATAGCGAGCAATGTCGTTGATGCGAATGAAGCCCGCAACGGCTCCTGGAACTACGGGGCCGGCATCTACATAGGATCCGGTGCAAGCGCGGAGATCGTGGGCAACCAGATCCTGAAGAACAAGAACCACTCGCCTGCCAACGCTTCCGGCAACAGGGGCTATGGCGCTGGCATTCATGTGGATGGCAGCGCGGTGATCGCGTGCAACTTCATTGTCGAGAACCTCAATCAGACCAGCAGCTGGAACTACGGCGCCGGAATCCGGGTGGGTTCTTCAAGCAGCACCATCCTCGTGCTCAACAACACGATAGCCAGAAACGTGTGCACGGGAGGCACGTGGACGTACGGAGCTGGTTTCTACACGGAAGCCTCTGCCAACGTCACCTTGGTCGGCAACCTCGTCGCTCAGAACACGGTGTCGAGCTCGAGCTTCGTCTCGGGAGGTGGGCTGGCACGGAGCAGCGCGACCGGCACCGGGACCGTGTTCCTGGACTACAACGATGTCTGGAACAACACCGGCGGCGACTTCGTGAACCTCACGAAGGGCAAGAACAGCACCTCCCAGGATCCGAAGTTCGTCTCCGGCCAGGACTACCACCTCACCAAGACTTCGCCTTGTGTGGACGCCAGCCCAGCCGGCCACCTGCCGGCGTCCGTCTCCATCGACGTGGATGGTGACCCTCGTCGCATCGATGGGAACCTGGACGGTGGGAGTCAAGGCGGCGCCGTGCTCGACATGGGCGCTGACGAGTTCACCGAGGTGAACATGGCATGGAGCGGCACCCCGAAGTTGGGCAGCAGCATCACCCTCAACATCACGTCGGTGTCCCGTGGCCTGTTCCTCGTTGGTGTGGATCTGGGTACTGGCGCCGTTTTCATCGATCCCTGGGGCTACTTCCTCCTCGGCCCAGGATTCCTCCTGCTGCCCGGAGGCGTGACACCGGGTGCCTTCCCGTTGGTCGTGCCCAACGACAACGGCCTCGTAGGACTGACCAGCTACTGGCAGGGAGCGGTTTTTCCCCTGCCCCTGGGTCCCCGCGGCCAGTTCACCAAGATGTTGTCGCTCACCGCCTACTGACCGTAGCAGGCTCCGCGACGTCAAGCGGACACCGTTCTTGACGCAGACCTGTTCCCGTCTTTCACCTCCGGCAACCGACCGCGGGAATACTCGGCCCTCTCGGCCGTTTCACGGCGAGAGCGAGAATGGAGGATCCTTACATGGAGTTGGTACGAAGACTGGACCCACGGCAGATCCCACCCCTGCGGCGCGGCCCGCTCTGCCACCGGACGAAGGCGGCCAGATCGACCTGGAGCCTGCGAGCTCGCCTCGGGCTGCACATGGCGATCTCGCTGCTACTCCTGGCAGGGGTGAGTTGGGCGGGCGGCCTGTAGCCGGCGGGACCCGGTACGAGGCGCTTCCCCGGGGTCGCCGGGGCCTGCTTTGCGCCGAGGGCCCGGGAAGCGTTCAAGGACATGGCCCCTGGTCCGGCAGGAATCTGGGGCTTCGGGTGTCCCCGGGTGCTGGCATGGACTGCCCCGGGGACACGTTTCCTGGTGTCGGCAACCGTGGGGCAATCGGCCGCGAGGCTACTAGGGCGCTATGGTGGGCACCATGCGCTCCACCGTGGAGAACCGCGTTCACCTCCTCATGCGCTTCTTCCGGCGGCTTCGCGCGCTGGAGCCCGCCTCGGTCCTGGACGTCGGCTGTGGAGACGGCCGTCTCCTGGAACTGTGCAGGGATGCGGGAACGCGCGCTCAGGGCATTGATGCCGACGAACTGGCCGTCAGAGCGCTCTTGAACCGCGGCTTGGTCGTGCACGAGGGTGACGCGGCTGCCCTCCCTGCCGACGCCAGCTTCGACTGGGTCACGCTCCGGCACGTGCTGCACCACCTGCCAGACGCTGCAACGGCCTTGGACGAGGCCTGTCGGGTAGCACAGACCGGCGTGTTGTTGGCTGAGCCCTGGTTCGACGTGACGATTCCTTCCCAGTCCCTGGCCCTACGCCTGGATCGGTGGCTCAAGCGGCAACATCAACGACTGGGACGCGTGCACGGAGACGCGCTTGCCGCCAGCGAAATCCTGGCACTACTTCCCATGGACCAGAACTTCGAGGTCGAGCTTGAACACTACCTTCTCCTGGGCGAGCGTCCCCTCGCCGACCTCGAAGCGGAGGCCGCTCCGCTGCTGAACCAGCTGGCGGAGGGCGATCCCGAGTCAGCCAAGTACGGGCTTCTTCTCGCAGAGGCCCGCCAGAATGGCCTGACCCACGGCGGCACGATGATTCTCTGCCTCCGCCGGCCCCAAGCGTCATCCTGACGTCCTCTACCCGGGCTCGGCGGCGGGTATCTCCTTCTCGTGGTC
>QJVU01000666.1 GCA_003235605.1 Planctomycetota bacterium
TTGGTAAGCAGTCCACGATCCTGGCCGACTTCTTCGGCCTGGGATTCTCGACTGCTGGCATCGGGACGGGGACGTTCGCCGCCAACAACTCGGCCGCGAGGATCTGGACCTTCCCGGACGCGTCGGGCACGGTCTCCCTCGAGGGGCACACGCACGACGATCGCTACTACACCGAGACGGAGATCGACGCGCAGTGGACCGCTCACCTGGCGGCTGGTGACCCCCATCCCGGCTACCTGACGCAGGCGGAGGCGGACGCCCTCTACTCGGTGCTCGGCCATACGCACGTCGAAGCCGACATCACGGACCTGAACCACACGGATCCGGATGCGATCCACGACAACGTGGCCGGGGAGATCGCGGCCGTCACGCTCAAGGCCTCGCCGGTCAGCGCAGATCTGCTGCTGATCGAGGATTCGGCGGACAGCAACAACAAGAAGCGCGTCACGATCGGCTCGCTGCCGGGTGGTGGCTCGGTCGCTCTCAACGATCTCACCGACGTCACGATCAGTGGCGTGGCCACGGGGGACTACCTCCGCAAGAGCGCTGGCGACTGGCTCAACGTCACGGTCACCCAGCTCCTCACGGACCTGAAGACGGTGGATGGGACGGGCTCGGGCCTTGACGCAGACCTGCTCGACGGAAACGAGGCCACGGCCTTCGCCGCGGCCTCCCACACGCACGCCGCGGCCGACGTGACCTCCGGGACCTTCGATGACGCCCGGATTGCCCAGAGCAACGTGACGCAGCACGAGGCCGCGATCGACCACGACGCCCTGACCAACTTCGTGGCCAACGAGCATGTGAAGATCGCCACGGGCACGGACGCAGCAAGGGGAACCGCTGCCGCATTCGGTGTGGGCTTCTACTGGGCCACCGACACGGCTCGCTGGTCCTACAGCAACGCCTCGACGTGGGTCGAGCTCGACGCGGCGACCCTCGAGGGGTTCGACAGCGCAGCCTTCGATCCGGCCGGCATCGCGGCGAGCCTGGTGACCACGCACGAGGCGACCTACACGCACCCCTCGTTCGTCGGTGACTCCGGCGCGGGCGGAACCGCAGGCACGGTCCCCGGCCCTTCGGCCGGCGATGCTGCCCTCGATCGCTACCTCTCCGCCGACGGCAGCTGGGAGACGCCCTCGATCGGCGACTGGACCTTCCGCTTCTCGACGGACGTCGCGGCCACGGATCCCGGTGCCGGCTACATCAAGTTCAACCATGCCACGACGCCCACGAACATCTACGTGAACGACCGTGCGTACGACGTGAGCTACGACTTCGGGTACCTGGTCAATGCGCTGGCTTCAGGCGCGAAGATCATCGTCTACCAGAAGAGCGACCCGACGAAGTTCGCGGGCTTCTACGTGAACAGCTCGGTCAGCGACAACACGGGGTGGTGGACGATCCCGGTCGCGACGGACGACCTCGGCACGTTCCCCGACAACAACGCGGTGTGCGGAATCATCGTTCTTCAGGGATCCAGCGGCAGCAACCCGACGCACCCGAACGTCTTCCAGTTCGACACGGCCACGGGAGCGGCGAATCCGGGCGCCGGGAACTTCCGCCTGAACACGGGCAACTTCGGGACGGCCACGAACCTCTATATCAACGACCAGGATACCGACCAGTACAACCTCGACGGCGTGCTTGGCAATCAGGTGATCCTCGGCTGGCGCATGCGGATCACAAACAGGAACAACACGACGCAGTGGGTCGAGTACTCGATCACCGCGAACCCCACAGACAATACGGGCTGGTGGACGATCGGAATCAACTGGGTGAACGATGGCAGCGGCGGGACTGTGCCGGCGGCCAGCGACCCCTGCCTGATCGAGTTCTACCCGCCCTACGGCCCGTACTCCATGGAGACCTACAGCGGCATTGACTTCATCCAGGACATGGCCGGCATCTACATGCCTGCCGGTGGTCCCGCCGTAGATCCCCTGGGCACTCAGTACGCTTGGATGCTCGCAGGCAACCCGCCTGGCGTGGACGACGCGGCGGGCTTCTACACGGCCGTACCGGCGAAGATTGACATCACCAGGGTAGTCATCGTCACGGTGGACATCGACGACGCGGGCGCAGGTACGGGCATCGCGAACTTCGACTGCCGCATCATGTACGAGAACACGCCGGCCGGCGGCACCGTGGGCGCTCGAGTCCTCGCCGCGGCCGCGCAGAACCCCGTGGACCTGGGCGCGACGCTCCAGACGCTCACCTTCAACGTGCCCGGCGGCACGTTCGCTGGCTCCTTCTGGCTCTCCGTGGCCCGTCTGGTCGCCACGTCCGGCTGGGACACCGCCCCGGGCCCCATGAACGTGATCCGCCTGACGATCGACTGGCCGATGGCCGAGTAAGTGGTGGCGACGGGTGGAGTCGAACCACCGGGGCCGCTTTCGCAGACATCGGATCTACAGTCCGCTCCTGCCCCCTACAGGACTACGTCGCCATGATCTTGGATCTTCTAGGACACGCCGCCTATGTTCTCCTGATGCTTGGCACGATCCTCGTGGCCAAGGTGCCGCGGTGCCGGCGCGGCTGGGCTCTTCGCATGTCTGGAACCGCGACCTGGATGGGGATCGGCGTGGCCATGGCCATGAGCTCGATCTACCTGTGGAGCTTGGTCTTCCTGGCGATCGACGCCTTCGGCCTGAAGAAGGCGGAGAGGTGGTAGGGGAGGTGGGACTCGAACCCACACTGTCCTGTTTCTGAAACAGGCGACTCCTGCCGTTGGTCTACTCCCCCTAGAGGGTGGTGGACCCGACGAGAATCGAACTCGCCCGTCTGTGGTTGCAAACCACTGATGCCTGCCTTGGATCTCGAGCCCAGATGTGGTCTAGGAATACAGCCGCAAGGCTCGTAGGGCCTTGGGCGAGATCGTAAGTCGGCGGCTGCGGGGGTTCATGCGCGGCAACCTATCGCGAAGGGTCATGCCCCGCTAGTAAAAAAGCGGGCCCGCCCCTTCAAGAGCTGCCTTGTGAACGTGGACGTGCGCCCGAAGGGCGTCACGTCTTCCAGGAATCTTCGTGGTGGACGAGGAGGACAGTGTCGAGCATGTACAGGACGACCGTGTCGTAGGCGGCCTTGCAGTCACGCTTGCGCTTGTAGCCTTCGCCGCAGTCCGCGACGATCCGCCCGTTCTTGGCGCGGATCCTCCACCGGTACTCGCCCTTGGCGTCCTTGAAGAACTCGATTCTGGGATGCTCGATGGCCATGGCCTCTCCTCCCCGGCTAGGAGCCGGTCATCACACCGTCGGCGATCTGCTGCGCGAGATCCGCGAGATCTTCGATGGTCCTGTCGTTGCAGATGCGGATGTGTACGTTGTCGTCCTGGGGCGTGATGTCCAGGTTGTCGAGACCGTCCGGCTCGAAGCCGGGACGGGAGACCCAGATCACGCAGATGTCGGGCTTGCGCTCGAGCAGGGCCTCCAGCTCGAGGCGCCTGCGGACTCCCACGCACACCTGGCCGCGCTCCAGGGCCCGGCTGGCCAGGAAGTCCAGCCCCAGCACCTCGACGAAGGCGTCGCCCAGGGCCACCAGGAGCTCCCTGGCGGGCCTGCCGCGCTCCAGGTCCCAGGCGCCCTTCCACTCGCCCTCGATCTCAGGACGGGCCTTGTGGCACGTCAGGCGGGGCTCCAGCTTGTAGCGGGCCGCCAGGACCGCCTGGCGCTTCGTCTCGACCTCCACCAGGACCTCGGAGGTGTCCGTGGCCTTGCTGCCAAGCGCTGCTGCCAAGATCCTCCCGAACGTGCTCTTGCCGGCCTGGGCCGGCCCAACGACTACGAACTCCCTCATCCTGACAGCTCCCTTACCTCTGGCCTTCCGGTGATCGCGTTCCGGATGTGGATCTTCTGGCCCCTCAGTGCGATCTCGATCACGTCGTAGTGGGCATCGTACAGCAGGTACGTGCCTGCCTGCATCTCTTCCGTCGGATTCGCCGCGATCGACTGGTTGATCCAGCGCGGGGTCTCCTTCAGCTTGAAGGCCCGGCGGAAGTGCTCCGCGAACTCCTCGTCCGGCCACAGCCGGACCATGGCCTCGGCGAAGTCCTTCAGGGTCGGTCGGCTGAACATGCGTGACAACCTCGCAGGTCTGGGGCATTCTACCTGGGCGAGCTTGGTCCGCTCACACCTGGAGAAACCAGAATGGGTCACCGAAGTTCCGAAGATGACTGGGACGACCTGGACGATGACGAGTACGACGAAGACGATCCTGAGCAACTAGATCGCTGTGACGAGTGCGGAGAGCTTCTCCAGGACTGCGTCTGCGATCTGCTCGAAGACCTCGACTAGCCCTTCTCGCTCCAGATCTGGTCGACGATCCCCCATTCGATCGCCGTGTCGGCATCGAAGTAGGAGTCTTGCACCTTCCTGCAGATCCGCTCCCAGTGGGTGGCCGTCTTGTTCGTGTGCCTGGCCATCAGCTTGTTCCAGAGCGCGTCCATCGCCTTGACGTGAGAGACCTCCGCGGCCGCAGCTTCGACGCGGTCGCTCTCCACGCCAGCGTTGCCCCGGTGGACCATGAACTGGACGTGGGGAGTGGCCCAGCGCTTGCCGCGTTCGCCGGCGGCGACCAGAAGGGGCGCCGCAGACATGCACTTGCCGATGGCTACAGTGTGGACAGGGCACCTGAGCCCGTTCTGGAGCACGTCATAGAGACCGAACATCTCGTAGACGGAGCCGCCGAACGAGCCCACGAAGAGCTCGATGGGCTCGCTCGAGTTGAAGCTCTCCATCAGGTAGAGCCCCTTGATCACGATGCCGATCGACGCGTCGTCCACATCGTCGAAGAGGAAGACGCGGCGGTTGGTGACGTCGACGCCGTGGTCGAAGTAGGCGTCTACCCAGTCCTTGCCGATGCGTGCCACATCACATCCCTGCGTACTCGGGCCCGACGATCTCGTAGTTCGGCGGCGTGGCATGGCGCTTCAGCGCCGGCACGAACGGTTCGAGGAAGATCTGGTTGTCCGAGATGAGTCCGTGCTCGTCGTCGAAGAACGCGAGCCGCTGACAGGCAGCGCCTGCGGAAGCCAGCTCCTGGGCAGCGAAGGAGTTGTGGGACTCCACCGTGCCGTTGGCCAGGAACGTCTTGAAGTTCAGGTTCCCGGACGTGTAGGTGTGGAAGTGGCCGAACCACAGGTAGTCCCAGTGGCCGTACCGACCATGGATGCGCTCGAGCTCGGGAACGACGTCGCCCCAGCCCCAGGCCTTCTTCGCCACCCCGTAGAACGGGAAGCCGGCGAAGCCACCGCGGATCTGGTCGCCGTGCACGACCAGGTTGCCCCAGTCGAAGACGCGATCGACGTAGTACCAGGTCTCCACGACGTCGAATGCCAGACGGCCGTCCTTCTCGAGGCCGTAGGGGTCGTGGTAGTTCGGGCCCATCTCCTCGCGGTTGACCAGGAGCGCCTTGGTGTACTCGTACATCACCCGGTCCCAGTCCGTCAGCGGGTGGCGCAGGTCGCGGAAGCGACCGGGCCGGCCGTGATTGCCAGGGACCGCCTTGACCGTGACCTTCTCGAAGTTCCCGAGGAAGGAGAGGAGCATCCGGGCCAGGTAGATCGGCGGCTGGTAGATCGCCTGCTGCAGCACGCCGCTGTCGACGTGCAGGATCTGCTTGGAGAAGATGTTCTCGCCCTCGACGAAGTCTCCGCCGAAGTAGACGCGAAGTTCCTTGATCTTCGCCCCGTTCCTCCGGATGTTCGTGATGTGGTTCACCTTGTCGGCGAGCAACTTGATGCGCTCCCCGGCGATCTCGGTGTTGTAGGTCTGGGTGTGCTTCCCGAAGTGGATGTCGGAGAGGTGGAGGACCGCGATCTCCTCGTTCGGTCCGTCTCCGAAGTCGTGCGGTGCCGCCGGCACCTCGACGACAGGGGGCGCCTCCAGCCAGATGTGCTCGATCGCCTCGATGAAGGCGTTGGTCACCATGGCCCGCTTGTCCAGCTTGGCGCGCAGCTGGCCGATGGTGCGTACTGCCTCGCGCATGTCGGCGGGCAGCTCGGCGCGGCGGATGGCATCCGTGTCCTTCTTCAGGAAGGAGTGAGCCCATCCTCGCGCTGCGGTGGGCGTCAGCCCACACTCACGCTCGGGCGGGGTGTTCATCGCGTCCTCGCCCAGTACTTCTTGTACAGCTCCGGGCAGAGTTGCTCGCACTCGGTGCGGAACTTCGTGAGCCCGAAGGGGTAGTGGAACTCGCCGTCGCTCTTCAGCTCGTTGAACAGCGCCCGGGGAGACGAGTCAGCGTAGCGCCGCGGCTTGCGCGTGCGCGATGCCTTGATCGCGTCCTCGTGCACGAGTTCGAGCGTCGCCTGGACGATCGCTGCGACCTCGGGGTGTTCCTCGAAGGGCTTGGGAGCGAGCTTCTCGAGCAGCTCGGCGGCGTGCGTGTTGGCGTCAGGCTTGCGCCTGCGCGTCTTCTTCTTGCGTGCGGCCATTGCGTCTGGTGAACCTCCTAGAGACCGCCTGCAGTATGCCTCAAAACGCGCCTTCGATCACGTTCTGAGCTGAAACGGTTAGCCCCCTGGTCGCATGAGCAACCAGGGGGCCTTCCGGGTCTCTAGGGTCACCGTCTGGAACGCCCAGCCGGCCACTCTAAGCGTACGCCTTTGTCAGCATACGTCAACACCTGGTGTAGAAGCTCCTGCTAAGCCCCATCTTCAGCGGGTTCGCCGTACTCCTTGCTGAAGATCTTGGCGTTGTTCTCGAGGGCCTCGTTGAGCTTCTTGCGGTCGAAGACGAGGAAGATCATGCTCCCGGCGATCCCTCGCCGGGGCCGCGGAAAGGGTGCCGGGGTGCAAGGCGTGACTGCTGCGAGCAAGTTGCTGACGCACTTCGCACACCGCTGGTCGAGGCCGTGTCGCATGGCGCAGTTCGTGACGCCATGCTTCGGGCAGTTCACCCAGCTACGGCCGACCTCGTCGTCCGGTAGCTTCCCTCGTGCGTCGAACTCGATCATTGCTGGGTGCTCCTCTTCTGGAGTTCGTGTTCCACACCGCGGATCCAGTCGTTGCACATGCAGATCCCGCAAGGCCCAGGCTTGTGCTCACCCATGTCCATGTAGTGCCCAGAGAAGGTCGCCCTCCACTTACGGACGTGCTCGATGTAGGCCAGGAGATCTTCGGTGGGTGCATCGAAGCCAGGATGCTTAGGCCTTGCTACCTCGGGCTTCTCTACCGGCTTCTCTGCGAAGTCTTCCGGCCTCTGGAGCGCCACGAAAGTCGTGACTTCCGTCAGTTCGACTCCGTGAAGGACCTTTACGTCGATGTGGAGGGCACAGTTGGGGCCCTCCTCGTCAACGCCGTCTGGTTCAACACGGCCAGTTGCCTCGAGGATCTCGATCTTGCTGTCGCCCAGGTACCTGCTGCAGCGGTCCTTGATGAGCGGGATCAGCTTCCTCACGAACTCGTCGATAGTCATGACCTGGCCGCCATGGCTCCGCGCATTTCCATGCGCTCGAACATGCGCTTCTCGATGCGATAGGCGTCCCAGCGCTGCTCCATCCGGCGGTCGAACTCGGCACCGCCAGGGGCGTTCTTGTACCAGTACCGGACGCCTGTTCCACTCATGGTGGCAAAGAGCAGGTCCAGCTTCATGGCGCCGGAGTCGGGCAGGTCACCCCAGGGCTCGATCTTCCACTTGCCGGCGCGGTTGTAGCGCACGACTTCGGTGCCGTCACAGAGGACGGCGTGTACAGTGCGATCATTCATCGGACTTCTTCTTCTGCTTTCGCTGTTCGCGCTTCCAGTCAAGGTAGGCTTCCATGTGGGCCTGACGGGCACAGAAGTTCATCGACCGGCGGTCGGTCCAGGAGAACCACCCAGGACTCTGGCAGGGCTTGCCAGCGCGCGTGAGTGCCCAGCAGTCCCCAGGCCTTCCGGGCACTACTTTGTAGGGCTTCTTCGCTTCCATTACTTGATTGCTGCCTCACATAG
>QJVU01000273.1 GCA_003235605.1 Planctomycetota bacterium
GATCGCCATCCGCCAGGACAAGGAGATGCTGCAGCACCTGATGTTCAGCCTGAAGGCCGAGAGGGCTGCGGATGTCAAGAAGTGGATGGAAGACGCGGTATCAGCGGTCAACACCGGCAACACCAAGAGCTTCAGGAGCTTCCTGAAGGACACCCTCGATAACGAGGACATTGCCCGCGAGGCCATGGGAGAGTCTGGTGGAGGGCGCCGCGATCGTGACGACGGCGAAGGCGGCAGGGGCCGAGACCGCGGCGGTAGAGGCCGTGACCGCGGCGGCAGGGGCCGAGACCGCGGTGGCAGGGGTGAAGGTGGCGAAGGCGACGGCGGCGGTGACGGCGACGGCAGCGGTGGCGGTGGCGACCGCGGCAAGATGGAGTAGCTAGCTGCGGGGCCCGAAAACGCCCGTTCCCACCCGAACCATCGTTGAGCCCGCGGCGATGGCCGGAGCCAGGTCACCAGTCATGCCCATGCTGAGGATCGGCAGGCCCACGCCTGTCGACTCCTGCAGGTCCTGACGCAGCCTGGCCACCAGCCGGAAGACCGGCCCGGGATCACCGTGGAGCGGTCCCATTGCCATGATCCCGCGGAGGTCGAGGCTGGGGCAATGTCGTCGCATGTGATCTGCCAGCCCCGCTGCATCCCCCGGCAGACAGCCATGCTTCTGGCCTTCGTCGGTAGCGTTGACTTGCAGCAAGACCGGGAGTCTGCGCGCCGGACCCAGTGCCTTCTGCAGGGCGTCGGCGAGCGCCGCGCGGTCCAAGCTGTGGACCAACTCCAGACCCGGCACGCGCAGCAGTTGACCTACCTTGTTCGACTGCAGGCTTCCTACCATGTGCCACCGAATGGACAGGTCCGGGAGCTCTCTGGCCTTTCGCACAAGTTCCTGCACACGGTTCTCTCCGAACACCTGGATGCCGAGACTGGAGAGGGCCCGGATCCTGGAGATCGGCTGCTGCTTGCTAACCGGCAGCAGAGCAACCGATGCGGGGTCCCGGCCACAGGCCTCACACTGACGTGCGATCTCGGCCAGAACCTGGCGCAGACGGTCCTCAAGCTCCATGGTTCGCTACCAACGGATGGCTCACTCCCAGTGGGCGGTCAGGGGTCCCGGAAACAACATCCTGGCCCGACGAATCACCACGTCCCGACCATCGAAACGATAGTTGGAGAGAAGTGCGTCGTAGGCATCGTAGTCGTCCACCAGCCGTACCCAGGCCTGCAGCGCCTCGGAGGCACGTGGATCACCCGCGTGTCTTTCCCCGAGGTGGACGCAAACCCGGCTCATGAAGCGATGAGTCTCTTTGAGGAACAACGTGTCGTCGCACTCCTCCGGATCCAAGCCAAGGCCTACGAGCAACTCTCCCCGATAGCTCTCGGCAAGGTCCCCCATGGACTCGCCAAGCAGGACCCGATCGACCGCCTCCTCGACCTTCACCAGGTCAGTGACAAAAATGTCGGGTGCCGGTAAACATCATGGCCATGCCGGCCTTGTCGGCAGCCGCGACAACCTCGTTGTCGCGCTTGCTGCCACCGGGTTGGATTGCGGCGATGACACCGGCAGCGATGGCAGCCTCAACGCCGTCTGCAAATGGGAAGAAGGCGTCCGACGCCAGGACGGCACCCCTGGCGCGGTCACCGGCCTTTTCGATCGCGATCCTGACAGCGTCAACGCGACTCATCTGGCCTGCGCCCACGCCCACCGTGTGACAGGCTCGAACACCGTCGCTCCGGGCCAATACAATGGCGTTGCTCCGGACGTGTTTGCACACGCGCATGGCAAACAGCAGAGCGTCGGTCTCGACAGCCGTGGGTTGTCGCCTGGTCACGATCCGGGAATCACCGTCATCCAACAGGAAACCCGGTTGGTAAGTCTGGGCCAGAAAACCACCAGACACCTGGCGAATCCAGACCTGCCCGTTGCGAGAGCACCTGCCACCCAACGACACCACCCTCACACTTTTGCCCCATGGGGCCTGGCCCAGGATCTCGAGGGCTGCCGGCTCCACGCGCGGTGCCAGGATCGCCTCGAGGAAAGAGCTGTTTGATGCCATCACTTGCGCCGCCTCGGCATCGAGATCCCGATTGACGGCCACGATACCGCCGAAGGCGCTGAGCGGGTCTGCCTCGAGGGCCGCCACGAATGCCGCCGCAAGATCCCCCGCGATGGCGGCACCGCAGGGGTTGTTGTGCTTGATGAGGGCGCAGCAGGTCTCGTCGAATTCAAAAACGAGCTGTAGCCCAGCGTCCAGATCCAGGATGTTGTTGTAGGAGAGCTCTTTCCCGCTCAATTGCTGAGCGGCGGCCAGACTTGGTGTCTCGGCGTCAGGGTCTTTGAAGAAAGCCGCCTGCTGGTGCGGGTTCTCGCCGTATCTGAGATCCTGGACCTTCTCGCCGATCAGGCCCAAGCACTCGCCAAAACGCACGCTTCCACGCTGTTGCGCCATCTCCTCTGCGAACCAGTTCGAGATCGCCGTGTCATAGGAAGCGGTGTGGGAGAAGGCCTTGCCAGCCAACTCCCGCCGCAGAAGGCGCATGGCTTCCGGATCCTCCTCGCGCAGGGTCCTCAGGACCCGGCCGTAGTCGGCGGGGTCCACGACCACGAACACGTGGTCGTGGTTCTTCGCAGCACTGCGCAGGAGCGCAGGCCCGCCGATGTCGATGTTCTCGACGATGTCTGCCCGCAGCGAACCTGGCTTGCGGACGACCTCACGGAACGGATAGAGGTTGACAACGACCACGTCGACGGCGGCAATGCCATGCTTCTGCAGTGTGGCCATGTCGTCGCCCCGATCGCGGCGCGCCAGGATGCCCCCGTGCACCTTGGGATGCAGGGTCTTCACGCGGCCAGCCATCATCTCCGGAAACCCGGTGTATCGGGCCACCTCGGTGGCAGCGACGCCGCCATCTCGAATGGACTTGAAGGTGCCGCCGGTGGAAAGCACCGCGAAGCCCAGTTCCACGAGCCCTTTGGCCAGATCGACCACGCCGGCCTTGTCGGTGACCGAGATCAGCGCACAGCGGCCCATGTGATCATGCGTGTCCATCATCTCGGTCTCGAGGATCGCACCCCGGGCTTCGACTTGACCCCCTTCAGGTAGGCCTCGATGAACCGATCGATGTCACCGCCGAGCACGGCTTCGACGTTGGAAGTTTCAACGCCGGTACGCAGGTCCTTGACCATCTGATAGGGCTGTAGCACGTAGGATCGGATCTGGTTCCCCCAGCTGATCGAGCCACGGTCACCATAGAACTCAGCGAGGTGCTGCTCGCGCTTGGCCTCCTCGAGCTGGTACAGCTTGCTGCGCAACGTCCTCATGGCTTGCGCTTTGTTCTTGTGCTGACTTCGCTCGTTCTGACAGGACACGACGATGCCGGTGGGAAGATGGGTCATGCGGACCGCGGAATCGGTCTTGTTCACATGCTGCCCGCCGGCGCCGCTAGCTCGGTAGGTATCGATACGCAGGTCCTTTTCCAGGATCTCGATATCGATTTGGTCGTCCAGCTCGGGTACCACCTCCACTGAGGCAAAAGACGTCTGCCGGCGTGCGTTCTGATCGAAAGGGGAGATCCGCACCAGGCGATGCACCCCCTGTTCAGCCTTCAAACGACCATAGGCATAGGGCCCTACGACGCGGACCGTCGCATTGCGGATTCCGGCTTCCTCGGCAGTCTGGAAGTCCTCCTGCACGACCTCGAAACCATGGTCCTCTGCCCACCTGACGTACATCTTGAGCAGCATCTGCGCCCAGTCAGAGGCATCGATGCCACCAGCCCCCGCCTGCAAGGTCACCAGGGCATTGGCCTCGTCGTGCTCGCCTCCCAGCATCAGCTGAAACTCCAGCTGCTCGACGATCTGGTGGATATTCTCCCCCAGGCTGACGAGGTCGTTCTCGACTGCCTCGGGCTCGTCCACTCCCAGCTCGAGCATCACGTCGGCATCATCCAGAAGTTGCAGGGCCCGAGTCAGGGGCTCGACCACCGCCCCGCACTTCTTCTTCTCGATGACTGTGTTCCCGGCCTTCTCCTGATTCCGCCAGAAGCCGGGCTCGCTCATCAGGGCCTCGATCTCCTGGAGCTTCTCGCGCTTCGACTCGAAGTCAAAGGCTCTCCTTCAGCTGCTGCACACGGGATCGGGCCTGCCGAAGGGACTCTCTGTGATCGTTCAAAGACATCGCATCCAATCTAGCATGGGGGGGGAGCGTCTTCCAGACGTTCGCACACCTGGAAACACGCTGACAGTGCAGGTAGAGGGCCAAGAAAAGAAGCCGCGACGGGCACTGCAGGCAAAGGATCGAAGTCGGCGAATCAAGGCCCGTCGCGGCCTGGTGTTTCTCGGTCGTCGTCGCGCCAGGGGGCGCCACGACAAACCGATT
Organism: Planctomycetota bacterium; assembly: GCA_003235605.1. Next base: position 4,374 of record QJVU01000273.1, read on the forward strand.
CTCGGAACCGCCCGGCGATGATTGAGAGCGGCAGGAGCCGTGCTCTTGGACAGTCCCTGAGGCTCCGCGCCCTCCCATGGGGGAGTTCTTGGAAAGCCCGCCCAAGAAAAAAAATGGCCTGTTGCGCGCATCGCGGAACCGCTGCTCGGAGACCCGACGCCTCGCCACCGATGAAAGGGCCATGACGTCAGGGAATGCGAGATCCTCAGAAGTCCCTCCCCGAGCCCAGGTGTGCTCCCACAAGGTGTTCGCGAGATCGACACTCCCCACCGCGACAACCGCCCACGGTGCAGGTCCGCAACCCAGCCGGGCGCAACGGGAGGCACACCCGGTCTACCGCAATCGCCTTACTTGAGAGCGTTGTACGGGCCGTGGCCGTTTCCGGTCCCGTTGCGCCGGTGGAAGACCGCGGCAGAGGCTCCGTAGGCCTTGAGCTTGTTGTAGAGGGTCTTGGTGTCGATCCCGAGGATACGGGCGGCTCGCGTCTTGTTGCCGCCCGTGGAAGCCAACACCCGCAGGATGTGTCGTTTCTCGATCTCCGCGAGCGGCGTGCGCAGGATCTCGCCAGCCGGATCGGCCTCCGTGATCAGGTTGCGCATGGCCCTGGAGTCTTCCAGGAGAACGATATCGAAGTCGGCGCCTTCGATCTTGCCGCGCAACTCCTCAACGCTGTGGCACGTCGTGGTGATGCAGCCCCAGCCAGCGGTGGAGCTTTGAAGGGCGGCGGCGGAGGGGTCGGCGGGCGAGAAGAGCAGCAGTCGTTTGCCAATGGACATTCTGGTGTTTCCCTGAGCAAAGACCAGGGGGCAGTTGGGACTCACGCATCCGCTGATTACGCGCCAGCCTCGGTGGGTTGCGCGTTTTTCCCGTTTTTGTCCCAACGGCGATCCGTGCGCTTGCGCACCCCAAGTTCCTTGGTGCCACTCACGCCGCCTCGAAAGCACCGGTGCGGTGGCAAGGTCCAAAGCGCTGGCCTCATGCGGGGTTCAGCGCTGTACGAGCACCGACACCGTGCCCTGGGCGGACTCGACATGGAGCAGCGGTCCACCGCCACGGACCTCGCCGTGCATCTGCTGTCCCTCCTTTCCAAGGGAGACGCGTGGCAGCGCGAAATCGCTCACGATGCCGCCACCCGCCAGGCTCCGCGCATCCAGGTCGAAAGCGGCGTCGGGAGGCACTGTGCACTTGACGTCTCCGGCAAGGGTCCGGAGCCTGGCTGGGGCCGGCACCTCCGACAGCAGCACGAGCACCCTGCCGCTGCGGGTCAGGATGTCGAGAGCACCACGGTGTTGGTCAACGACGACATCCCCCCTCCCGACCCGAACGTTCGCGTCCCCAGTCACGACCTTGAGGTGCACGGTACCACCGTCCGTGTGCACGGTGACCGGCGCGCTGAGGTATTCGATCGTGACGTTGCCGAGGTCACAGTCGATGCGCACCGGCATCCGAGGCGGCACCTCGAGCCGTACATGGACCTCCCGCATTCCCCGAAGCCCCTTCCGCACCTTCTGGCCACCATCCTTGGTGGGAGATGCATGATCGACTTCCAGCCCCGCAGGAAGCGGCGGTGTGCTCAGCAGGAACTCCCCCTTCCCCTGGTCCCAGGTCCTCCCCAGGGTCAGGTCCTGCGCTCGAAGCACCTGGAGAGCTTCCTCGTCCTGGGCTGCCCGCAGCGTCCTGGCCCGAAACGCGACATGTCCTGGCCTGCCCACTACCACCCGGACATTGCCCGTTTGGATGCGCACCGCCACGACCTTGGTGTCAGCCGGCAGGGCGAACCCCCCCTCGCGCTGTTCCCGATAGCGATAGTGGCTGCCCGGGAGGAGCCACACGATCACGACTACCAGAACCGGCACGAAGATCAGCAGGGGAATCCGCGAGCTATGCCTGGTCTCGGTCATCTGGGGTCGAGCGAATCGTATATCCTTGGATGGTCGTGGGCACTGGTGGAGCAAACCCCGGAATCGTCCTTGGAACAAACCCAGGCACGAATCGTTGCCCGGCCTGCTGGTCCGCGCTGGGACCCGACGACGAACGCTGCGCAGAATGCGGCCATTCCATCCACGCATCCAAGGGCCGCTGGCAGCTGCCCATCGCCGCATTGACGCTGGCCGGTGTCGGTGCCGTCGTATGGTGGGGCCTCCTCGATGACAATCGACCCGCCATGCCTGAGCAGGCCGTCCCGCAGGACCAGCCAAGCCGAACTGCAGAGCGGCCTGCGGAGCCGGTACCGGGCATTGGCAGCGAGACCCGCCAGACCGAGCTGGCGCCCGCCACGCACGTGCTTTGGGTCAGAGGCAACGAGGGACCGGTGCCACTGCTGAGGGTTGCCTCTGCGGAACCGACGGCAGGGGCGCTGTTGTGCCTGCCATTGGATCTCGTCCCCCGTCGCGGACCACTCACAACGAAGAACGGCGATGAGCTTCACCCGGAGGTCGTGACAGTGGAATGGGAACGCGGCCTGGTGCTCCTGCAAGCGCCTGCATCTGCCGTCGGCGGCACAGTTGCGCTTCCTGTTGGAATGGCGGCCAACCTCACCCCCGGCGATCCCATCGAGGTGTGGGACCCGCGACGAATCGCCAAGACGAGCATCCAGCTCACTGCCCCCCTGGGCGGCGCCGTCGAGCTGAAGCTGGCGGCCCCTCTGCCGGTTGGTGCGGTTCTCGTGTTCCACGCCAAGGCCGTGGCATATGGAGTCGGTGGCATCCGTGCCCTGCCCCTCGATCCACTCCTGCCGTGGCTTCGGCATGGCACCACCACCCACGCAACAACCCTGGCGGACCTGCAGAAGCAGGTGCGGAGCCGGGATCCCCAGCTGATCCTGGAAGACGTCGGCGCGCTTCTGGCTCATAGACCACCCACCATGAAGCATGTTGAGGACGCCCTTGCCATGCTGGAGAGCGGACAGCACCTTGCCCGTGATGCCTCGACCATCCAGGCCTTTGGTCGCCTGGGGGCCATGGCACATCAGCAGCGGGTGCGCCTCCTGTCGCCGATCGATCCGGTGCACGCGCTCGTCCTCGCCAAGGAAGCGATGCTGCGGTTTCCGGACCATGGTGGCATCCTTGCCGATGTCGTTCTCCTTTCCCTTGGACATGGCGATGCAGCCGAGGCAGCCGGCTTCTACGAGCAGCTGCTCCGGGTGTCGTCCGCTCACGCCAAGAGCATTGCGGACGAGGTCGCCACCGGCCTCCTGAAGGTAGCCGCCACCCGCCGCCGCGCCCGCCTGCACCAGGAAGCGCTTGCCCTATTGGCCCGGGGGACCCAGCTGTTTCCCGAGCGGGCCGACTTGCACCTTGCCTATGCCCAAGCCCTGGCCGCGGTGGGCCGGGACCACGACGCCCTGGCCCAGGCGAGCGAGGCAGCGAGGTTGGACCCTTCCTACGCGACCCACCTTGACCGCTACCAGCGTGCCGCCGCCTACGGGAACGAGCACCACCAGCGGGGCCGCTACGTGATTCCCTACGATCCCAAGACGAGAATCCTCAAGGCGAGGGCCTCGGTGGGCAATCAGTCGCTGAGGTTCCTCGTGGACACC
>QJVU01000038.1 GCA_003235605.1 Planctomycetota bacterium
GCGCAGGGCGCGGTACGCCAACGAGACGAGCACGAACAGCAGAGCAGCGTGCGAGGCTTGTATCCGGTGCATTCCAGAACGGTACCTTGCGGCCGTCAGCAACGGTAGGATCGGGCCGGCGTCCAGGGCCGGCGCAACGGACCGCGACCCCCTCGGTGGCGTCGAGCGGCGCACTCAGGGTAGGATGACAGCATCGGCAGCGCCGGCACCAGCGCTGGTTCTGTTTTCCTCCTACCACCCCCAACCGATGAAAACGTCCCCAAACCAGCCGTCTCCGGCGGGCCTCCGGTCGATCGCACGGTCAATCGCCCTCGCGTTGAGCCTGACCCTGGCACCCGTGGCTGCCCAGGGCGACTCTTCATCGCCGTCTTCGTCTTCCCCAGAAGCGGCCGAAGCGCAGTTGAACAAGGGCGCTGCCGGCATCCTGCTGGGATTCGCCAGCTTTGCCCGCAGCAAGAAGTTCGGTCCCATGGAGAAAGCCAGCTACGAGCTGATCCTCGACCAGTACGACCGGGACCATCCCCGCGCTCGCAGCGCCCTCGACTACAAGAAGGAGGGGGGCGAATGGAAGCTGGTTGCGCCCAAGGATCGCAGGTCGTGGCTGGACAAGGCCAATCGCAAGGGCCGCTACCAGGTGCAACAGCGTTGGCGCGAAGTGTGCATCAAGCTGGGCGAGCGGCATCGCGCACTCGGTCTGCAGCTGAAGAGCGATGGCCACCCGGACAAAGGCGCCGCCCAGCTACGGCGGGCCATTCTCTACAACCCGCTGGACAAGGAATCCCACGAGGCCCTGGGGCACAAGCCCTACGAGAACAACGGGATCACCTACTACGGGACCGACTCCGAGGTCGCGTTCATGAAGCGGATGAAGGAGGTCGAGACCTTTGCCCTGACGCTGGCCAAGAAGCGCTACGACCCGAAGCCGGTTACCAAGATTCCGGAGCCCCTGGCCAAGACCGGGCTCACGTTCGCCGGCGCCAGCACCGAGCACTTCACGGTCTTCGTGCGTGGTACGCAGGAGAACGCCGACGACGTCGTGCAGTGGGGCGAGCGCGCGCTGGACTTCCTCGAATTCTGCGTCGGCAACAACAACGATCGGGTCATAAAGCGGGCCAGGCGCTTGATGAAGAGCTGGAACTGGATCGGCATCCTCTGGACCAGTCTGGAAATGGAGCAGTTCAAGAAGCTGAACCCCGAGCTCCTTCGCGACCTGAAGGGCAAGTACACGAACATCAACTTCGAGAGCGGTGGGAAGTCATGCGAGGTGATCGCGATCAACATGCCATCCTACATGCACGACCACCTGATCGCCCATGCCTGGCACTACGGCCTGGGCTCCCACTACCAGAACAACATCGGCCTGCTGGAGGGCACGCATCACGCCGCCACGTGGTTTCTGAAGTCCACCTGCTTCACGAAGTTCGGCGCCGAGCCGGAAGGCACCGTCTCCAGCGGCATGCGGGAGCTTCCCGAAGGCGCCAACTGGTGGCTGCGGGAGATGCGCAATCAGGCTCTGGGGCGCACCGATGTGGCATTGAACGTCGTGCCTCGCACCCAACTCTACGACTTCAAGCCCGACGTGCGGCTGAAGACCTGGAGCTTCATGACCTGGGTCATGGCGCGCTTTCCGAACAAGTGGCTCGACTTCGTGCAGGCCTGCCCGAACAAGCCGATCCCGTTCCCTTCGAAGGTCGACGAGCTCGGAGGTCAGATCTTCGAGATGCCGCTGAACGACGTGGAGGAACAGTGGCGCGAATGGGCCAGCGGCCGCAGCGTCACCGCCGCCGCCACCGGCTACGGGCCGCCTCTGTTGCCGGAGTTCCCCAACAAGGATGAGCTCATGGGCCTCGACCGCCTCAACGAGGTGCGGCGGGCGGTCACCTGCTGGAGGGCCGAGGCCGGCCCGAAGGAGGAATCCAAGAAGGCCGGCACATCCTCGACCCCTGCCGTGCCGGACAAGCAGTGGAACAAGTGCATGCCCGAGTGTGAGCTGGACTCGGAGGCCACGGCTGCATGCAAGGACCACGCGCGGTTCTTCGGCAAGCACGAGGAGCACTGGAAGTGGCCCGAGGCCCACGAGGAGGACCCAGCCAAGGAAGGCTTCACCCCGCGGGGCATGCGCGCCGGGCTGCGCTCGGTGATCATCTGGAGCAACGGATCCCTGGACGCCAAGCGTTCCATCGATGGCTGGATCGGGACCGTCTACCACCGCTTCCCGCTGCTCGAGTACAACGTCAAGCGTTTTGGCCTTGCCTATGACGGGTCGGGGAAGTGCGAGGTGGTGGTCCTCGACATGGGCTCGCTGCAGGAGCCGCGCGACCCGGTCCTCGAGCGCAACTGCGCTTTTGCCGCCTGGCCAGCGGATGGCATGACGAACGTGCCGCGGCAGTTCGCCTTCACCGAGCACCCAAACCCTCTGGAAGACGTCGGGCTGGGCTTCGAAAACCAGAAGGAGACCGGCTATCCGGTCAGCCTGCAGTTCACGCGGCTCGTCCAGCAGAACATCGGCGGCGCAACCATGAAGCTCTACGAGGCGAAGAAGCGCGGCAAGAAGTTCGACAAGGGCCAGGAGGTGCCGTGCTGGCTCCACACCCCGGACAAGCCGCTGCTGAAACGTCTCGTGATGCGGAATGTCGTGTTCGTGATCCCGAAGGCGATTCTCAAGAAGACCACGCTGTACCTGGCGTCGGTCTCGGTGCAGTTCGGCGGCGGGCAGCGCACGTACGAATGGACCTTCACGACCGGGACCCAGATGCAGGGATTGGGTCGCTTGAAGTAGGTAGGGGGCCGGTGAACCGGCCCGATGGGATCGACCAGGAGGGAGATCCCGAATCACGTCGTCTTCGTCGTGCGTTGACGTCGGTCACCGGACCCGCGGGGCACCACCGAGCTCTTCGAGGCGGGCACGACGGCGGTTCCAGGTTTCGGCATCGAAGCCGCGGAGCTTGTTGTCGGCGTCCAGCTCGAGGCCGGTGCGGACCTGGACCCAGAGCTTGATGCGCTCGAGGTCGTCTTCGAGGGGGGCGATGGTGGGATTCCAGATGCGGACGGTTCCGGTGCTGGTGCCGGTGCGGACCTCCGTGTCGCTGGTGAACGCAACCATGCGGATTCCGGCTTCGTGACGCAGCGCAGGCCCGATCGCCTTGGCGGTGGCGACGTCCCATATCTGCGCGACGCGCTCGCCCGTCACGACCGCTCGCCCGTCCGGGCTGAAGCCGACCGCGGCGGGATACCAGACCGGCCCGCCAAGCGGCATGGGGTCCGAGACCGGCTTGCCGGTTGCCGCATCCCAGACGCGCGCGGTGTTGTCGTGGCTTCCGGTCACGATCCACTTCCCGTCCCGGCTGAAGGCGACGGCGGCGACGGTGCTCAGGTGCCCGGCCAGGCACAACTGCTGGGTTCCAGTCGCGGTGTCGAACAACCGCAGCAGCCGGTCGGTGCCCCCCACTGCGAAGCGCGCTCCGTCCCCGCTGAAGCGAACCGACCAGACGCGGCAGCTCATCTTCAATCCTGGGAGCCTGCTGCCGTCGCGTGCATCGCGGATCTGGACCACACCGGAGAAATCGCCGGTGAGGGTGTATCGCCCGTCCTGGCTCAGGTCCGAGGGCAGAACGAGGCTGTTGTGTTCGATGGGCGGGATCACGGGCTCTCCGGTCGCCATGTCGATCAGCCAACCCTTCTGGTCCGCACCGCTGACCAACAGCCGCAAGCCGTCCGGCTGGGCGGTGGCGGACCAGATCCCTCCGCCGTGAGCAAACCGGCAGACCGGTTCGGCGGTCGCGGTGTCCCGGACGACCATGGTCTTCTTGTCCGCCTTGGCGACGACGTAGAGCCCGTTGGGCGTGTAGACGGCTACTTGGTCGCCGCTTGTGGGGTGCTCGACGATCCGCACGGACTGGCCGACCGCGGGACGCCACACCCGCGCTGCCCCATCATCGCAGGCCGTTACGACGAGCGATCCCTCGCGGTTGAAGACCGCGGTCTCGACCGGCGCCTCGTGTTCGAAGGGCGGCCCCACTGCGGCCCGCGTCTCGAGATCCCAGATCCGGGCTGTGCCGTCGAAGCTGGCGCTCACCGCCCGCTTGCCATGGGGTCCGACGCGCAGGCGGTGGATCCCTCCCGAGTGCCGGCATTCTGTGTGGACGAAGTCCCCTGCCCCCACGCTCAGGGTCACGACCCCCTTCGCCTCGGAGACGGCCTTGGCCAGGTTCCAGATGTAGACGTTGCCCGCCGCGTCGCCGGTCACCACGAGCTCGTCGTTCGCTCCGCCGAAGTCCGCCGTCGGCACCCTGGCGCCGTGCTGCAGGACCGCCAACAGCCGGCGCGAATCGAAGTTCCAGAGGCGAACGTTCTTGTCGTGACAGGCGGTAAGGATGCGCGTGCCGTCGGCGCTGACGGCCACGTCGTGCACCAGGTCGCCCTGGTTTTCCAGGGCGCCGACTTCCCGACCGGTCTCGACGTCCCAGATGCGCACGTCCCCCGAGCCATCGCTGGTGATCACCTGCCGGTCGTGCGGCGGGCGGAAGGCCGCCCCCGGGACCAGACCCGCGCGCAGCTGGAACTTGTGGACCAGCTCTCCGGTCTCGACATTCCACAAGAACGCGGTGGAACCGTAGTCCGACGACAGGAGCAGCGAGCCGTCGGAGCTGAACACGACCTCGTGGCCATCGCCGCTGAGTTGCAGCGGCTTGCCGATGGGGCGGCAGCTCTTCAGGTCCCAGATCTGCGCGGTGTCATCGTTGCTGGCGGTCGCCAGCAGCTCACCGCGCGGGCCGAAGGCCGCGCCGATGACGGGCTCGTCGTGCGGGACGACCGCCTGGAGCGCCTGCAGCTCGCGGCGCCACGCGTTCAGGTTCGCCAGGATCAGGCGGCGGTGCGCCAGATCGTCGGACGGGCAGAGATCCAGAGAGCGCGTGAGCCAGAGCATGCCGTGGGCGACGTGGCCCTCGCCGCACAGTGCAAGCCCCCTGTCCAAGGCCATCCGGAAGTTCGTGTGTCGCTCGGCATTCCGCGCGTCGACGACCTTGCTCAAGCCGAAGCTCGTCCCCGCGAGTCCGATGAGGAGCGCGACCAGGAGCACCACGGCCGCAAGAACCGGCCCCCGATGTCGGCGCGCGAACTTGCGCATCCGGTAGGCGGCAGACGGCGGGCAGGCGAGGACCGCCTCCCCGTGCAGGTAGCGCTCGAGGTCGGCAGCAAGGGCGCTGGCGCTCTCGTAGCGACGGCTCCGCTCCTTGTCGAGGGCCCGCATCACGATCCAATCCAGCTCATGACGCATGAGCCGGCTCAGCTTCTGGAGATCCGAGCGGCGCGATGTCGACACCGTGATGGCGGTCTGACCGAGGGTGCTGAGGCGTGTGCTCGGCTTTGGCGGCTCCTCCTCCCGGATGATCCGGAGCATCTCCGCGAAACCTGCAGTCCGGAGCCGTTCCTTGGCGAACGGCGTCGTGCCGGTGAGCAACTCGTAGAGCAACACACCAAGAGAGTAGATGTCGCTACGGGTATCGATGTCGAGCTGGTTCAGCTTCGCCTGCTCCGGGCTCATGTACTCGAGCGTCCCCACGATCTGGCCGAACTGGGTGAACAGTGTCTTCTCGGTGAGACTCTGAGCGATCGCCTTGGCCACGCCAAAGTCGATGATCTTTGGAACCACCTCGTGGTCGTATTCCGCGATAAGGATGTTCGCCGGTTTCAGGTCCCGATGGATGATGCCCTTCTGGTGAGCGTGATGAACAGCGTGACACACGGGGGTGAAGAGCTCCAGACGCTGTGCCAGGTCGAGTCGATGCTCGTCACAGTACGTCGTGATCCGAACCCCGCGAACCAGCTCCATGACGAAGTAGGGTCGCCCGGATTCGGTAGCACCCGCATCGAGGACCTTTGCGACGTTGGGATGCTCCATGAGCGCCAACGCCTGCCGTTCCGCCTCGAAGCGGGCGATGACTTCGTTGGTGTCCATGCCCGGCTTGATGATCTTCAGCGCCACGCGCCGCTTCACCGGGTCGGTCTGTTCTGCCATGTAGACGGTCCCCATGCCCCCCTCGCCGATGACCTGCAGCAGCTTGTAGGGCCCGATCCGGGATCCGGGCTGTTCGGCGCCGGCACCATCCGCGACCTCTGGATCCGGCTCGCGCATGAAGTCACCGGCGCTGTCGTGTGCCCCGAGGAGCTTCTCCACACGCTGCCGCAGGTCCAGATCCTGACCACACGTGCGGTCGAGATAGCGTGCACGTTCGCTCTCGGACTCGAGGTCCGAGGCCACGCAGAAGATCGAATCGATCCTCTGCTCGAGGTTTTTCTTTTCCCGGCCGTCGAGGTCTTTGCGCATGGTCCAGCTCCTGCAAACCCTATTCTTGCGGATCTGCCGAACCCGGTCGAGCCTAGTCGCCCAGGAGGATCTTGGCGTAGTTGGACGACGTCATGCCCAGCGCGTTGGCTTTCGGGTCCAGGTTCCACCAGTGGGCATAGGCCCGGGGTGCGTTGCGGCGTGCGGGAACCGTGAGATCGAGAATCGCGTTGCCGGTGGACCGGTCCGTAGAGGTTGCCGCAAACGCCAGCCAGTCGTTCCAAATGAAGCAGCCGCGGGCGCCAAGGGGGCCAGCATCGATTGGGAACGTGCCGAGGGCCGACCTGGTGTCCGTGCCACCCACCACCAGGACCACAGGTGTGTCCGGACTGCCGCCGGTCAACGAGATCGATATCGGTTTGCCCTGCTTCGGATAGGTGTTGGCGCTGATGGCCAGCGTGGTCTTGCTCGAGCTGGTGCAGCCCTGCTCCGTCACCACGAAGTGGCCGTTGTGGCAGACCAGCCCCATCTTCGCGCCCCCGCTGCCCACCGTGGGTTGCGTGCTCTGGGATTGGGTCCAGTTGTGGTAGAAAGCGCGCTGGACACTCGTCGTGACCGCCTGGATGCTGCGGGTGGTCGAGGTGAACGCGGCATCGAACTTCCACAGGATGAACTCGACACACAGGTTGCCTTGGGTCGAGGTCGGCGTGTGGAGATACGGTTTCGGGAGGCCCATCCCGCGCCACACGCTCTTTTCGAAGGTCACCCGCATCGGGCCACGGTAGACGGTTGTGGGATTGGGGTTGTTCTTGCCCCAGTCGGTCGTCGGCGTGGCCAGGGCCGTAGCACCCATTCGGATCTCGATGTCCTCGTAGACCGCTGTCTGGATCGACGGGTCCATGCGCGTCGAAGGGGCAACCAGGATATCGTTCACGAGGCATGGCTGGCTCTTGAACAACGCCGCAGGGAAGATCGTCTGGTAGCGCAGGGTCTCACGGCTCCATGGGAACTGATTGGTTCCCCCGGAAGCCGCATCGCCGTCGGACAGGAAGATCTTGTTGGGCGGGAGCTGAGCCTGCAGGTCGGCACCCACGAAGATTGCGACGAGGAGCGTGGCAGAAGGCAGCTTAGGCATGGCGACGTATCTCCTTGAGGTGATGGGGACACTGTGAAGACCGTCCCCTCTGTCGGGTACTCCCTGAGGTGTCGGTCCACACGCAGTGCGAGTTCCAGGGCACCAGGGGCTCACGGAGCCGCAAGAAAAGAGAGAAACCTGCGGGACCCTTCCTACTCCGAGACCAGCTCGCTGAACAGATACGCGCGAGCGTAGGCCCAGTAGCGTTTGGCGGTGGCGGCGCTGATTCCCATCGCGTCGGCCGCTTGTTCCAGCGTGCAGCCGGCGTAGTGCCGAAGCTTGACCAGCTGCGCTTTTGCGGGGAACTCCCGCTCGAGCCGCTGCAGCGCTTCGTCGATCGCGAGCAGCTCATCCGGTGCGGCATCGTTGGCGGGGAAGGCCGTCTCGAGGTCGAGGCGCTGTCGGTTTCCTCCGTGTTTGGGCCGCTGCTTCCGGCGCGCCCGGTCGACGAGGATGCGGCGCATTGCCTCGGCAGCT
>QJVU01000472.1 GCA_003235605.1 Planctomycetota bacterium
GAGGTGGCGATCACGGTTGCCCGCCGGTCTTCTCGTCGCCTTCCTCGCCTGTCTTGGCGTCGGTCTTCTTGCTGCGAAGGACCAGGTCGCGGAGTGCCTTCTCCTCCGCCAGGACCACCTCGCGCTCCTTGTCCTGCTCCGCCAGCTTGGCCTTCAGGCTCTTGAGCTTGGCTTCGTCCTTCCTTTCGGTGTAGCGCTCGATCTGGGCGTTGATCTCCTTGCGTCGGTTGTCCAGCGCATCGAACTTGCTCAGCAGCCGTTCGAGGCCCTTCACCGCCTTGGTGGGGTTGCCCCGGTAGCTGGCCGTGAGCACCGCGGAGATGTCGGGCCAGTTGACCTTCTCGCGCTTGCTGGCCAGGAAGTTCACGACCCTCTTGCCGTCCGGTGTCGCCAGGAGCAGCAGCGCGGGGCGGGCCTCGGCAAACAACGGGTGGTACGGGTGGTCCTTCTCGAGAACCGCGTCATCCACCTCGACACACTGAAACCACTTCGACGCCAACTGGAACCGCTCGCTCTTGAGCGCCTCCGTCAACATCTTCTCGACCTTCTTGTCGAGGTCCTTGCCGCGCCGCAGGACCATCAGCGGCCTGCCGTCGTCTGCTGTCACCGAGCGGATCAATGCGGCCGCATCCGTGACCTGCTCGTCGGCGACATAGCCAGGACTACACCAGTCGATGTTGAGGCGGGACTTGCTGGTCTCCAGCCGCGTGAAGCTCATGGCGCCACCTGCGCCACCACCGCCGCCGCATCACTGGGGGGCTGCGCCGGCCGGCGCGCCCATGAGAGCAATAGCGAATGCCGTCACCACGACCGCTTCGGGCTTCCTCATGGTTGGACCTCGGATTGGTTTGAGATTGAGGGAGGACTGGCTCCGGCGAGGCAGTATAGCAAGGGCTGCGGCCCAGAGAACCTACGCCGGAGAACCGACGCCAGGGGATCGGCGGAAGACGCGTATGCCCATGAGCGAAAGCGAACAACCGACGGACAGGGGGATCCTCCTCATCAACCTGGGCACCCCCGCCTCGCCGGCCGTCGCCGACGTCCGTCGCTACCTGCGGGAGTTCCTCTTGGATCCACGGGTGATCGACCTGCCCACTCTGGCCCGCTGGCTGCTCGTGCACGTCTTGGTGCTCCCCTTCCGGCCCCGGCAGTCCGCTTCCGCCTACCGGAAGATCTGGACACGGCGCGGCTCACCCCTGCTCTTCCACGGGCAGGATCTGGCCGAGAAGGTGGGTTCCGCCCTGGGGGCACCGGTGGAGCTGGGGATGCGCTATCAGGATCCCAGCATCGCCGCCGCGCTGCGCAGGCTCCTGGACCGACGGGTCCAGAGGATCGTGGCGCTGCCCCTGTTCCCCCAGTACTCGGGAGCAGCCTGGGCATCCGCCGTAGAGAAGCTCCAGGAGGAGGCGCGAAAGCTGCCGGACCTGCCGCCCCTCGAGGTGATCCCGCCGTTCTACGAGGCGCCAGCGTTCGTGGATGCCGTGGCGGCCGTTGCCGCGCCCCACCTGGAGACGTTCCAGCCTCACAAGGTGCTCATGAGCTTTCACGGACTGCCGGTGCGTCAGATCCTCAAGAACGACCTGGCAGGCGGCCGCCACTGCCTGGCACAGCCCGACTGCTGTGCCCGGATGGGCCCCGCGAACCACTACTGCTACCGGGCCCAGTGCCATGCCACCGCCCGCGCCCTGGCCAACAAGCTCCACCTCAAGGAAGACGCCTACGAGGTGGCGTTCCAGTCGCGCCTGGGACGGACCCCGTGGATCGAGCCCCACGCGGACAAACGCCTCGCGGAGTTACCCCGGGAGGGCGCGAGACGCCTGCTCGTGCTGTGTCCGTCCTTCGTAGCAGACTGCCTGGAAACCCTGGAGGAGATCGGCATGCGGGGCCGGGAGACGTTCCTCGCCGCCGGCGGCGAGGAACTGTGCCTGGTCCCCTGCCCGAACAGCGCCCAGCCCTGGGTGGACGGAGTCGTGAAGCTGGTGGTGGCCGCAACGAGAGACAACCGCAACCCGGGCTCGCAGCACAGGCAGGGCCGGAGCAAGAGCCAGACGGCGTGAGCGTTCACCCTCCGCGGGTGTGCATCTCCAAATGGGGGTCCGCAGCGAGCTCGGCCTGCTGCGCCAGGGGCTTGCGATCCATCAGGCCCAGGCGCTCCGCGGCGCCCCGGTCCGTGCGCCGACCCCAGGCACCGGCAAGAAGGGCCTGCAACTCCTCGCGGCTGGCGCCCGCGCGGAGTGGCTGCCGCAGGTCGATGCCGGTGCGTGCGTAGAGACACAGGAACCAGAGACCGTCGGCGGTGAGGCGGCTGCGGTCGCAGGACCCACAGAAGGGCGCCGTGGTGGAGGCGATGATCCCGAAACGGGTGCCGTCGCCGAGCGCCCAGGCCTCTGCCGGCGCCCCCCGGCCACGGTCCAGGGGCGCCAGGTCCCCGAAGCGCGCGCGGATGCTCTGGAGGATCTGCTGCCGGTCCACCACCAGGCTCCGGTCCCAGCGGGTCGCACCCCCCACATCCATGTACTCGATGAACCGGACCTCGGCGCCCACCTGGCGCCCGTACTCGAGCAGGTCCGGAACCTCGTCCTCATTGGTACCCCTGAGCACGACGGTGTTGATCTTCAGGGGGAGACCCAGGTCCGCGAGACACTGGATGCCGGCACGGACGCGCTCCAGTTCGTCCCTTCCCGCAAGGGCGCGGAAGCGATCCCGACGCAGGGTGTCCAGGCTGACAGTGACCCGGTGCAGACCCGCCTCTTTCAGCGCCTGGCCGTGCTCCTCCAGAAGCGCCCCGTTGGTGGTCATCGCCAGGTCTTCGATACCCCGCAGACCGGCCAGCATGGCTACCAGCCGAGGCAAATCCCGGCGCACCAGGGGCTCGCCGCCGGTGAGGCGCAGGCGCCGGACCCCGAGATCCCGGAAGACCCGGGCCAGTTCCAGGATCTCCTCGAACCCCAGGAGGTCCTGGCGCGGCAACCAGACGTACTCCCGCTCCGGCATGCAGTAGGCACAGCGGAGGTTGCAGCGGTCGGTGACCGAGATCCGCAGGCTGCGGAGGCAGCGGCCAAGCCTGTCTTGGTGCAGGGTCACGGGCTTCCTGCTAGCTCCACGCCGTCGGCCCAGCAACCCCTGGGCGTCGGCCATGCAACTCCCACGTCATGTCGAGAAACCCGGGCAAAGGCAGGCTTGTGGGGAGACACACCCGCGTAGGGCCTGGCAAAGGTCGTCCGGCAGGTGCGCCCAACCGGCCACACCAGCTGCAGGAAAAACCCCGTGCTTCGTGGCCAGTGCCTGCCGGCGGCCCCTTCTTCCATTTGGAGGACTCCCATCCGGAGGACTTCCATTCGGAGGACTCCTCCCATCAGCGGGACACCGTCGCCCGGAGCCCCAGGGAGGCGGCAATCCCGTGGGCCCCGCAACCCGTGGCGAAAAAGGCCTGGGCACAGGCCACGGCACCCACCATGCGCGCGTCCTCGGGAACCCCCATGGCCAAGATCCCGGTCCCCGTGGCATCTGCGGGTATGGGGAAGAGGACGGTGGTGGTGGGATCCACCAGCACGACGAGGGGTGGGACCGGGATCATCGCCGGGCCCGCGGCGATGGCGAGAAGCCCCAAGGAGCGCGGCGGCGCGTTGTCGCAGACGAAGGCAAAGCCAGGGTTTCCCAGGTGCGGCGGGGTGTTCACCCGCAGGTCGAGGCGGCCGGTGCAGCCGTAGACCAGACCGTAGCGCCGGGCCCCCTCGTCCCCGTCCAGGACACCATCCTGGTCCCGGTCGATCCCGATCCGGACCCCGGACCCGGGGGGCACACCCAGGAACGTCAGCAGCGCCCTCCCGGCGCTGAGGTCCCGGCCCAGGTCCCCGAGGGTTCGCGGCGGTTCCGCAGCCCGGTCGGAGACGAACACGCTCCGCGCCGGGTCATAGACAAACCCGCGCTGCTCCTCCTGGACCAGTCCCCGGGCCACGAGGTCGCAGTTGCCCTTCTGGGCCTGGTTCATCAGCAATGCCAGGTCGTCCGTCACGGGCTGGCTGTCGGCGTTGCCCTTGTGGACGGTGCGGGAGTAGCCCACCGCCGGCGCAGTCCCGGTGTCGAAGGCCAGGATGAAGCGCTCCAGCATCCGCATGCCGGAGGCCTGGGAGGACAGCTTGCCAAAGAACTCGGAGCTCTTGAACAGCTGGATGACGTCGTCGACTTCCCCGGCATGGAGGAGACCGAATCCCCCCAGGCGCTTGCCGCCCACGGGCATGCGGTCGAGGCGCTTGTAGACGTTGCGCAGGTGCGGCACCTTGAAGTACTGCACCGCGTTGCGACCCAGGTGGATGTCCGGCGTGGAGCCGCTCGGCAGGCGATGGCACTCCACGCAGGTCTTCTCGTTGCCGGTGCCGCCAAAGTCCGTCTTCTGGAAATAGAGATACCCGTCCTGGGCGCTCTCCCCCTTGGGAGTGGCGGGGTAGGTCCGATCCGGGTTCTGGTTCGGGTTGGGGCCGAACGAGATCGACTCCAGGAACGCGACGTAATCGTAGATATCGTTGAGTCCCAGGGCCTTGCCCCCCAACAGCGTGCCAAACGCCGGGTTGAAGTCGTGCAGGGAACCGCGGTCGCCACGCCAGTGGTAGGGCGCCACGCCGCGCAGGCCATGCAGGGTCTGCGTCGTCATCGGCCCCTTCATGGGGTGGATGATGAAGGACACCGAGGGGGGCGCGTTGACCTCCCGGGTGGTGCCCGCGGGATCCCCGAGGTCCCAGGCCAGGTGGTCGTGGTCCCCGTCCACATGGCAGGAGGCACAGGACATGGTGCCGTTGCCCGAGAGCTTGGCATCGTAGAGGAAGCCGCGGCCCTCGCGGATCACCTTGGGCGTGGGGTCGTAGCCAAGGTCCACCTCGGCCACGAGCTTGTTGGCCTTGGTGTCCACGACGCCGATGGAAGTGCTCAACCGGTTCAGGACGAACAGGAGGTCCAGGCTCGGATGGTGGGCAAGGGCTCGAGGGCCCCGCTTGTTGCGGGGGTCGATCTTGGTTCCGGAGGTCCCTCCGACTTCGATCCGCTGGAGGACCTTGCCTTCCGGGTCCACGACCCCGATCCGGTCGGTCCCGAACGCCGCCACGTAGAGCCGCGAGCCCTTGGGATCGAACGCGAGGCCCGTGGGCTGGGCCAGGGCCGTGGACAGCGCTGAGTTGTTGGGCAGGGTCTTGTAGTCGACCCCGGGGTTCAGGTCGAAGGGCTGCACCTTGGGCGTCTGACCGGTGAGGATCCTGGTCACCCGGTTGTCCACGACGTGCCCGCGCAGGGCCGGCTCCAGTTGCACCAGATTCCGTGCCTCGGTGTTGGCGACCCAGATCTCGCTCCCGCTCGTGCCGGACCGCACGGCAAGATCGAACAGCGTGGTCCCGACGCCGTGATAGGTCTGCACGATCGCCAGGTTGTCGGCATCGATCTCGAACACGTCGTTGTCGGGCAGGTCGACGTTCACCTTGGCCTTCCAGAGCGAATCCTCGCTGTGGATGATCTTGGGAACCGACGGCCCGTCGAACAGGTTCGGGTTGGTGGGCTTGGGCTGTGGCGGGGCATACTCCCGCGGAAGGATGGTGGTCTCGTTGCCGGAGTGGAGGATCGCGACGAACACCCGGGAGCCATCGTTGCTGACGGCCAGTGCCCGCGGTTCCTTGCCGAAGACGTCCAGGGTCTTGACCAGCTTGCGAGTTGCCGGATCCAGGACCTTCACCTGGTTGCTGCCGGCAATGGACACGAAGGCCCGCAACGGGTTGCCCGCAAACACCACGTCTGCGGGCTCGTCACCGACCTGGAGGGTGTCGACCACCGCCATCCTCGTGAGGGACACCACGCTCACGGAGTCGGAGAGGCGGTTGACCACCCAGGCCTCGTCTCGGGAGCGCAGGGCCACGGCCACCGGCTCCAACCCCACAGGCACCTCTCCCAGCAGCACCGGCGCCCGCGGGTCTGCCAAGCCGAACACCGCCAGACGGTTGTCCGGGGTGTTCAGGGCAAGCAATCGATGGCCGTCTGCAGAGATCCGGATTCCGTGGCTCAGGGGGCTCTCGAAGTTGGTGAACCCCTGGGCCGCAGCTGGAGCAAGCAGGCCGAGGACAGCGGCGACAACGAGGACGAGAGAGGTTCTCATGGCGCGGCGACTCAGTATAGCGGGTCGTTCGCCTTGGTACACAACGACCCCCCGGCCATTGTCTGCACCGGCCGGGGGGTCGTGGTTGGTCGGGACTGCCGCCTTACTGCAGCAGCATCGTGCGGCCGTAGCCGTTGCGGACGAAGCCGCTCGACTGCGAGTTGTCGCCGGTACGGTAGACAACAGTGCCCTTGGGGCCCTTGTTCGAACCGATCGTCCACTTGCTGCCCCAGGCCATGTAGATCTGGTCGAAGCCGTTCAGCTTCTTGTCCCCGCAGAACGGCTGCGCGTAGAACGACATGCCGCCCAGATTCGGATTGTTGGGGATGTTGACCGTGGGCGACCTGAGCGTGCCGCGGCTTGTCCCCGCCGTGCTCGTAGTATAGGTCATCGGCAGGACGACCAGGACATCGTTGGCGAGACGGCCACTGTTGTTGTTGCAGATGTCCAGGAAGCCGAGGGTGTTGATCGGGATGGGGAGAGTCTTGCCGAACGCCGTCTGGCCGGGGCCCTTGGCGCCGATGATGTTCAGGCTCTTGGCCATGTTGGGCTCGTTGGACGGCATGCTGTTGTGCTGCACGTACCACTGGCCGCCGATGACGGGAAAGCGGTAGCTGATACCGCTGTTGCGGCCGCCATCGCTGTGGCTGGAGCACGCGCTGACGGTGGTGGCCCGCTGCCCGGTGTCGGGCTGGTGGCCTTCACAGTAGTAGACGGCGCTCTGGCTGTTGTTGGAACCGATGCACTCGATCACCAACGAGCCGCCCGTCACCGGGGCATGCACGAACACGCTGATCGGCATCGGCGTGAACCAGGGCTCCGGCCAGGTCGCGCCGCGGCTGTTCGCCGGCAGGCTGATCTGGCCGTTCAAGACCGTCACCGGCGCCGTGCCGCTGGTGCTGCTGCCATGGTTGAGGGTGAACGTGCTGGAAGGCGCGTTGTACGCCACCGGGCTGTTCGACATGATGATGGTCATGCTGAACGTGGTGGCGAGGTTGGTGTTGCTGATGTAGTGCGGACGCCGCCAGGCGATCGACTTCCAGACCGTGGCTCCGCCGACATCAGCGCTGTCGTAGAGGTACTGGCCACGGCCCTCGTTCTTGGTGCTCGTCGAGGTGGTGCCGTAGGTGGCAAAGTAGTCGTAGTAGTTCGGGTCCGTCGTCGCCGAGGCGGACGGGACGACGACCTGGGCCGCCAAACCTGCTGTGATGGCCAAGCTCGTCGCAACAAACATAACTCTCATGAGGTGGTTCCTTTGCTGAGGATGAAATGGGGCTGGGGAATGGGGCAGGGGAAAAACGGAGTCCGCCCCCGGTGCCGGGAATGCGGCACGGGGGCACTTCCAGGCCTCGAAAGACCTACTGCAGCAGCATCGTGCGGCCGTAGCCGAGGCGCAGGGAACCGGTCACGCTGGCGTTGTTGCCCAGGGAGTAGACGGTGCTGCCCTTGGGCCCCGTGCCGGTGCCGATGACCCACTTGCTGGGCCAGGCCATGTAGATCTGGTCGAAGCCGTTCAGCTTCTTGTCCCCGCAGAACGGCTGCGCGAAGAACGCCAGGCCTCCCAGCTTGGGGTCGTTGGGGATGTTCACCGTGGGTGTCCTGAGGGAGCCGCGGCTCGCACCTGCAGTGCTCGTGGTGTAGGTCATCGGCTGCACCAGCAGCAGGTCGTTGGACAGGATGCCCGCCCGGACCTGGCAGATGTCCAGGAAGCCCAGCATGCTGATCGGGATCGGCAGCGTCTTGCC
>QJVU01000018.1 GCA_003235605.1 Planctomycetota bacterium
GTACGATCTCCTGGATCAGACCGTCGGCACCGAGTCGTGTGATTTCCTCGTGGAACCCCTGCGTGGCCGAGGTCTCGACCTGCACCCCGTCGGTATCCACGGCGACCGCGGATACCGGCTCCAGCTGGAACAGCCTGGACGCCAAGGCACGAGGATCGCCGCTGCGCAGGAACATCTTGCGGGGCCGGTCGTTCAGCTGTGCGCGCAGTTCGGTCACTGTGCCCTCGGCCAGCAGGCGCCCCTGGTGGACGAGCACCACCCGACTTGCCACCGCCTGCAACTCGTGAAGGATGTGGCTGCTGACCACGACCACCCTGCCGCTCTTGCCGAGTCCGCGGATCAACTCGCCGACCTCGTGACGGGCGATGGGATCCAGGCCGCTCAGCGGCTCGTCCAACAGCATGACGGCCGGATCGTGACCGAGGGCCTGGGCGAGCTTGACCCGCTGCCGCATTCCCTTGCTGTAGCCGGCTATCGGCCGGTCCATCGCCGCGCCCAGGCCCAACTCCTGGAGCAGTTCTCCGGCCCGGTGGCGAGCCTGCGCAAAACCAGATCCCGACAGGCGCAGCATCCGGATCACGAACTCCCGACCGGTCAGGTGCTCATCGTATCGATCCAGGTCCGGGCAGTAGCCGATGTGTTGGCGCACCGCCGTCCGCACCGGGGAGCTGCCGGCGACCTGCACCTCTCCCAGGCTCGGCCGCAGCAGCCCACAGGCGAGCTTCAACAGCGTCGACTTGCCGGCGCCGTTCTGCCCGACGAGGCCCGTTACACCCGGCTGGAAGCGCACCGTCACGTCGGACAGCGCCGCAATCTGGCCATACCACTTGCTGACCGCAAGGAACTCGAGTTGCGGCGGTTCTGAAGTCATGCCACAGCACGCTCGGTGCGGAGCTGACGCCACAGGATCAGCGAGATGGCGGCAAGGTAGCAGCCGAGGGAGCACCACGCCCGGCCGACGCCGTAGTCCTCCGGCCAGCGGCCGGGCCGGATCTCACCCATCAGGTGGTAGCAGATCCTGGCAACGGCGTCCCACAGTTCGATGACGTTGAGACCGGCCCCCTCGTTCCAAGCCACCCAGCCAAACGATCGAGCCAGGACGTTCAGGAGCTCTGCGACCACCTTCCCGCCGACGACCACCCCGATCCACAGAAGCCATGCCAGGTTGGCGCTCTTGACCACAGCGGAGAAGCCCACGGCAACCAGGCTCAGGATCAGGCATTGGAACAGCAGCACCACCAGGACGAGAGGGACATAGCCGATGGTGTGACCCAGATAGCCCCAGTCCGGAGCAATCAGCTGGCTGTAGAACCAGCAGATCAGTGGACCGCCGACGAAGACTGCGGCCAGGAGCAGGAACGAACCCAGCCACTTGGCCAGGAAGTAGCCCCTCGGAGAGATGCTGCGTGTCCAGTAGATCTCGAGGCCATTCGTGGCCCGGTCTGCGGCGATGGTCCGAATGCTGACGAGGCTGGTCAGGACCAGGAACACCAGGAAGCCGTGCTCCAACGCATGATGGAAGTAGAAGGAGGGTACGAGGGGGTTGAACAAGGCACCGGTCTCGGCATCCTGCTGCGCCACCATCTCCGCGGCACGTCGGATCGCTTGTCCCTTGTCATCCACCGCCACCCCGAGAAAGATGTGCAACGACACGACCTTCACGAGGACGTACCAGAAGGCCAGGATGAACAGGATCACTCCCCACCTGGTGCGGAACGGCTTCTTGTACTCCAGGACGGTAATCGCCCAAATGCGGGACCACCACCGGGTCGGCTGATACTCCAGGCGGCGGTAGCCAACACCGTAGATCGTCATTGTGGTGTGTCGACCGACGTCCCACGCACCGCGCCCAGGAACACCTCCTCCAGGGTGCGGCGGTGTTCCATGAGTTGGTGGACCGTGCCCCTCGCGGCCTGCACTGCCCTGAAGACCTCCGCCACGGAAAGCCCCTCGGGCAGCGTCAGACGGAAGCGATCGCCGTCCTCAGGCGCCACGGCCAGGACCCCGCGGGCGCGCAGGCTCTTGTCCAGGGCCGCTCGGTCCCCTTCCAGGCGGGCGTGCAGGTCACGGGTGTCCGCCTGGGTGAGCTCGTTCACCCTGCCGGAAGCAAGGACCCGGCCTTGTTCCAGGAGAACCACGAACTCACAGACAGCCTCGATATCCTGCAGGATGTGGGAGGAGAGGATGATCGCCTTGTTCAGCTCGGTGGCCAGCTGCCTGATCAGCCGCAGCATGTCCCTGCGACCAGCGGGGTCCATGCCGTTCGTCGGCTCGTCCAGGAACAGCACCTGAGGATCGTGAACCAGGGCGACGGCCAGCTTGGTCTTCTGGCGCATGCCCAGGGAGTAGCCCGACACCGGCCGGTAGCGTTCTTCCTCGAGGCCCACCAGGTAGAGCACCTCGTGGGCCCGGCGAGAGGCATCGAGCTTGGGCAGACCGCTGAGCTGGGCGGCCAGACGCACGGTCTCATAGCCATTGAGGAGCGGGATGTGGGTATCGCGCTCGGGCATGTAGCCAACAAAGCGCCGCACCTCCGCGGGTCGCGAGTGTGGGTCCAGGCCCAAGACCTGCATGCGACCTCCCGCCGGCCGGACGAGCCCCAGGAGCGCCCGCAGGACCGAGCTCTTGCCCGCGCCGTTCCGACCCAAGAGCCCCGAGGCTCCCGTCGAGAACTCTGCACTGATCTGATCCACGGCGAGGATCGGGCCGTAGCGGATACTCAGGTCGTGGAGCGTGACCGTCATTCGATGGGCTTCGCCGGCGCGCTGCTCGAGGCTGACCCCAGGTGGACCAGTCGTAACGGTATCCGTCGGCCGGCGAAGAACGTTTCGGTGTGGGCAGTGTGCAGGTGGAAGGTCTCGCTCAACGCGTCGAGGAAGGCATCCGCCACCTGTCGATAGGGATCTGCCAGGAGGGCTTCGCCCCCGGGGGCCAGGCAGCGCTGGAGGTGCCGCAGCAGTGGCTCGAAGTGGCTACGGTCGTAAGCGACATCGGCCATCAGGACCAGGTCGTGTTCCCCGGGTGCGGTGGCCTCGAACCAGTCCAGACGCGTGGCCGAGAAGCCGCTGAGACCGTTCTCCGCGGCGTTGAAACACGCGAAGTGCAGGGCATCCTGGTTCCGGTCCACGAACTGGACCGCGGCGCCCCGCCGACCTGCCGCCAGCCCGGCCAAGCCGATTCCGCAACCCAGATCCAGTGCCCTTCGGCCGGCCAGCGTCGGTCCGCGCATCAGGTGGCGGGCAATGCCCAGGGAGGCATGCCAGATCTCCGCCCAGTAGGGCACCTCGCCACGGGAAGCCGCGAGTAGGTCCTCCGCCCGCGCCGGAGCCACCACCGAGAGCTTCCCGCCAGCCACCGGCAGACGATGGCGACGCAGTCGGAACCGGCGCAGGTTGGGGTCCTGCAAGGCCTCCGGAACACCCATGGGAACGCATTCCATCGGTGCTGTTGGGGGTTTTCAACCACGCAGTGGGCGTCGGCCCCGTGTGGATGGGCCGCGATAGCCGACGTTACCCCGCCAACCCCCGCACGACCCGGCACGACGGTCTAGAATCCAGCTCGTCCAACAACCGACTCGTTCTCCTCCGACAAGCACGGTGCGTTCCGTTCGCCCCTACCTTCCGGCGTTGCTGGCACTGCTGGTGCCTCTGATCTTCCTCTTCTGGCTGGGAGGCAGGGAGCTCAGCCGTCTCGACCGACGCGCCGACAGCATCCTCCAGAACGAGGCCTCCGCGTTCCTGCAGATCGCGGACCGGCGGATCCAGAACATCCTGAAGGAAAAGGCTTCCCGCCGCCTGGAGGACCTCGTGAACCTGGACGACCGCACCCTGGTGGAGGCAGCGCGGGAGTTGTCGGTGGATGCATGGGCGCTGGATCTGTTCCTGCTCGACAGCAAGGGCCAGTTGGTCTTCCCTCGGCTGCCCAGGTTCACGCGGCCCTCGGTGCCGCTGCGGACCATGCCCCAGACCGGCGACGACGAGGCAGACCAGGTGTTCCTGCTGGCAGCCTTCCTGGAGTCCCTGGGGGACTTGGACGGTGCACGCCAGCAGTTGACGGCGCTCGTGGAACGGCTCGAGGGGCAGCGACGACCCAGCCAGCTGACGATGCGGAGCCTGTTCGCCCTGGCTGGCCTGCAGGCCAAGGCGGGCAACGCCGACGCGCAGTACAACTACCAGCGAGCTGGTGTCCAGGCACAGCGGCTCGCGGCCCGCCGCGGCGCCAGCGCGGCCGCCGAGGATGCCGCCGCGATCCTCTTGCTCCACGAGGTGGGTAGGGCCCAGATCGCCAATGAGCCCGTAGCGCTGTTGGAGATCCTGCGGGCCATCAGTATCGGAGTCAACGACGCCTGCGATGACGTCTTCCTCGACGCGGTGTTCCAGCGGGTGGCGGCGGCGATCCCGGACGATGCGCCCGAACACGCCGCTGTCGCGGGGGCACGTCAGGACAACGAGGTACGCAAGGCCGGCAGGCGATTCGCACGCCTCTACATTGACCATGCCGCAGAATCGACGGCCAAGATGCTTGCCGAGGCGCAGTCTGCGAAGCTGACCGGCCCTTTCTTCCAAGTGCTCGCCACACCACAAGGTTCCTCCATGCTGGCGATCCGTCGTGCGGACATGGCCGAGCAGCTCGCTCTCGAAGTCAGCTGGGTGGGTGTGAGACTGGACTTTGCGGCCCTGCTCAACGAGGAGGTGATGGCCTCCATTGTCGCGCCGGAAGGCTACTTCTCCCTGGCCATCCTGGATCCTCGCGGCACCGCGATCCTGCCCGCCCAACCACGGCTCCCGGTGGACTTCCCCGTTTCACTGGCGCCCAAGGAGTCGGTGGCTGGTTTGCGTCTGCTGGCGATCCCCGTGAACAACCCCGAAGCGGGAGTTCGAGCCGCGGAGCAGAACCGTCTCTACCTGGTCCTGGCGTTGATCGGTGTGGCAGCCGGTGGAGCCATCTTTCTGATGCGGACGGTGAGCCGCGAGTCGGAGTTGGCCGGGGTGAAGGTGCAGCTGGTGTCACGGGTATCCCATGAGCTGAAGACCCCGTTGGCGGTGATCAAGATGTACGGGGACACGCTGGAGCTGGGCCGCACCAAGGGGCAGGAACAGGTCCGCCGTTTCGCAGGCATCATCTCCCGGGAAGCAGATCGGCTGAGCAGCATGATCGAGCAGATCCTCGACTTCTCCCGCAAAGAGTCCGGCACGCTGCACTACGCCACCGAACTGACCGACCTGAGCAACCTGATTCTCGATCTTGCCGACAAGTACCGTCCCCACGTCGAGTCGCGGGGCGCCTGCCTTGCCACCGTTCTGAAACCGGGACTGCACGCGGTCGTGGATCCCCAGGCGTTGACGAACGCCTTCGTGAACCTGGTGGAGAATGCCGTCAAGTACACGCCTGAGAACGCACCTGACCGCACCGTCGAGGTGTGCCTTTCCCAGAGCAACGGTGCTGCGGTCCTGGATGTCGGCGACCGCGGCGTGGGCATCCCTGAACGGGAACGGTCCGAGGTGTTTTCCCCGTTCTACCGGGCCTCAACCGCGGGCGAGGTCCACGGCGCTGGGCTCGGCCTTACCCTTGTCCAGCACTTCGCCCAGTCCCACGGTGGCTCCATTGAGGTGCTTCCGCGGCCGGAGGGCGGCACCATCATGCGCATGAGACTCCCCCTTGCTACCCAGGGCTCCCAAAACTCCAAATCTAGCTCGAGCCACGCCAATGACTGACTCCACTGCCAACGAGAGCATCCTCGTCATCGAAGACGAGCCCAACCTTCGCGACGGTCTGAAGCACAACTTGGAGCTGGACGGCTACACCGTGCGGACGGCCGCGACCGGGTCTGAAGGGCTCCAGAAGGCCACCCAGAACGGTCACGCTCTCATCCTCCTGGACCTGATGCTGCCGGAGATCAGCGGACTGGACATCCTCAGGCAGCTGCGGGAGAAAGACCGTCGCACACCGGTGATCATCATCTCAGCCAAGGGGCTGGATCACGAGAAGGTCGCGGGCCTCGAGCTCGGCGCCGATGACTATGTCACGAAGCCCTTCGCCCTGACAGAGCTGACGGCCCGAATCCGCGCCGTTCTGCGACGCGTCCAGCTGGCAGAGCAGGAGCCGCTCAAGGGCGTCTTCCTGTTCCCGAACCTGAAGGTGGACTTCCGTCGCTTCGCGGTGACCCGAGGCGACACGGAACACCAGCTGTCTCGCTACGAAGCCGAGATCCTACGGATGCTGATCTCGAGGCGCGGCGAGGTCGTGACCCGGGGCGACCTGCTCAGCAAGGTCTGGGGGTACGTACACCTCCCCACCACACGCACCGTCGACAACCACATCGCTCGCCTGCGCAAGAAGATCGAGCAGCACCCCGAGGACCCTACCCATGTCGTGACCGTTCACGGCGTTGGCTACCGTTTCGAGTCCGAAGAGGTGGCACAGGGATGATCACCGCGGTCCGCATCGCAGCGCTCCATGGCATGCTGTTGCTGCCGGTGGCTCCGGTGACGGCCCAGAGCCGGCCATCGACAACCATCGACAAGCGCAACCTGTTCCTCGCGGGTTGGCTGGAGGAGCAGCTCACCCGTGACACTCCCGCGGCCCTGGCCCTGTACGAGAAGGCTGCCGCCGATGCCAACCGATCCAGGAGGCAGCGCGTGCTGGCGCTCGCAAGGCTCGGTGAGCAGCACTGGATCGAGGGACGCGACAAGGAGCTCCAGGCCACCTACCAGTCCCTTGCCGGCCTGGGCATCGACCTAGGGAGCGATCGCGGGAACCCGATACCAAGTGACCACATCCAGGCGCTCGCAGAGCTCAGCGCCCGCTTCCGCCAGGCTCTCGACGGTCCTGCCGGGCGAGACCGCGAGCAACAGCTCGCCCACCTGCGCACCGAGCTCGGCAAGGCCCTCGCGCGAATCCGGGTCCAGAGCCGCAACCCACGCCTGTCTATCACGCCCAACCCGCTCCTGCAGCGAGTGGTGCAGTATGAACGGCAGCCGCGCAAGCCGGCGCAGGACAAGCAGCTGGCGACGCTCTACGAGGCACGATTGAAGGCCCTCCAACACGGCGACCACGTTGCCGCCAGACAGCTGCAGCAGCAAATCAACCAGCGGCGTAGCCAGCTCCCCCCCCGCAACATCGCGATACATCAACAAATGCGTGGCAAGCGCATGGCGTGGATCACTGAGCTGCACCTGCGTGCGGTCTCGGTGGAGGAAACCCAGAACGCACAACAGCGGGAGAGCATGATCTTCGAGCTGCCACCATGGCAGGAAATCGCGGTGGAACGCAGGATGCAGCACCTCAGGCTTCAGTCCACGACCGACGAGGAGCGGCTGCGGGCGCTGGAGATCGCACAGCTGCGCGTCGAATACATTGCGGATCGCGACGCGATCAGCCAGTGGGAGCGCGAAGTGCTCAACGAGCTGGCCGAACGGCTCGAGGAGCACGCCCGCCACGACGAGGTGTTGGAGGCGCTGGAGCTGGTGGCACGCCTCCCGTACCGCTACGAGCTGCTGCAGCCGCGCCGCTGATCAGCGACCAGTGTTCTCGCCGCTCTCGAAGTCGGTCTCCTTGTCACTGGTCATGCGCTCCAACCAGGGCAGGCGGTAGAAGGAGAGAGGCTCGATCTTGGGTCCATCCGGGTGCAGTTCGGCGGTCGCGTACAGGGCGCACAGGGGCGCGTCGACGATGTGGATGGCGCTGAAGATCAGGTGCTTCGCGCCGTGCCACAGGAAGTAGAACGGGAAAGCCACGACCTGGGCAAAAGGGCCGGCATCCAGAGCCCTGTCCACCTCCTGTATGTCGTTGATGGCATCGGTGCTGCCACCCACGACCATCAACACTGGAGTGCTCACGCCAACGCCGACGTCCGTGATAA
>QJVU01000578.1 GCA_003235605.1 Planctomycetota bacterium
TCTGGACGAACCGCGGATGCGCATCGAGATACACGAACGCGTTCATGCGGCCGTTGTCCAGGTACAGCTGGGCCATGTCGTCTCCGATCCGCCTGGCTTGCAGACGGCTGCCCGGATCGAGGCTGAACTCGCCGAGCCACGTGTCGGACCTCGTGAGCCTCAGCTCCCGCGACTCCGCGGTGGCATCGAACCACTCTTTCTCCCGCAGCAACCGGTCCTCGCCCACGACGAGGAGCTTGACCTCGCTGGTCTCGCCGGTCCCTCCGGTCTCCTTGGTCTCCCTGTCGTGGAAACACCACCAGGCGCCCACGCACACCAGGATGCTCGCTGCCAGCGCGACCAGCCGCCACGGACCGGGCCTTCGATCCCACTTCTGCAGACGCCGATCGTCGTGGGCGAACGCGGACACCAGGTTCTCCAGCCTCTGGACGTCCGCATCCGGCTGGCCGCCGCGGTCCCAGAGGTAGTCGTTGCCATCGCCAGGGCTCATCGCCAGCCCTCCTTCTCCAGAAGCGGCCGCAGCATGTTCATGCCCCGGTTCAGGTTGACCCTGACGGAGCCGTGGGTCATGCCGGTCCTGGCGGCGATCTCCGGGCCGGTCATGCCTTCGACGAGACGCAGGATCAGCGTCTCGCGGTAGGCATCGGGCAGCCCCTGGATCAAAGCCAGCACCCGCTCCGCCAACTCGCGGTCGTCGGCGGAGGCGCTGTGCTCGGGTTCCGTCACCAACTTCAGCATGGCCGGTCGCCTGGCGCGCTTGCGGTCGTGGTCGATCGCCAGGTTGCGGGCCACGGTGCAGATCCAGGCCGCCAGGCGGCTGCCGTCCCGGACCGAGGCCAGCCCGCCGTGCACCGCAAGGAACACGTCCTGGGTCACGTCCTCGGCCTCCTCGGCTCCCACCCGGGCCAGCACGATGCCGTGCACGGTGCGGGCGAAGCGCTCGTAGATCTGCTGGAACGCCTCGCCATCCCCGCTGCGAGCCCGCTCCAGGACTGCGTGGAGGTCGAGGCCGATGCTGGGAGGCGAGGGTTTTCGAACAAGCATCCCGCGCTCATCACTGCCGCTGGAGACGCTCGAGTAGTTCGTTCCCGCTCTGGCGCGCATCCTGGTCCTTGGTCTTGTTGAGGATACGACGGACCTTCGGCTCCAGGAAGCGGCCCAGCGCACGCAAGCGCCCCCTCGCGCGCTCTCGCTCCGCGGGATCATCAGACAGTCTCGCTACGAGATCCCGTTCCAGCGACGCTTCCGCCTCCGGAGTCAGGTACTCCAGCCGGCCAACCAGGACTCGCACGATCTTGTCCGGTGTGGGAGTGATCTGGAGAGGCAGCAGCTCATCGACCCGGAGCCGCGGCAGGAAGTAGATCACCCGGTTGCCATGTGTCGTGAACCACTGGCGCGACCAGGTGCGAACCATCGCGGTGGCCTCGTCGACGCCCAGGCCTTCGGCGCAGAGCTTTTTGATCAGCAGGGTCTGCATCCTCTTGACGAACGTCGCGTGGGGTTCCCTTGGCTGGTCGCCGAGGGCGAACCGCGCGGTGCTGCCAGCTGCCACGCGCTCGAGGACTTGCAGTCGGCCGCCCTGCCCATCCACGGCCATCGCCACCGCGAACGGGATCGCGGCGTGATCGCGGTTGTGGAACGCAGCGTTGCCTCGTGCTGCCGCGGTCACCTGCACGGGCAGGCTGAACGTGCCCAGGCCCCGATAGAAGAGGTAGCGCTCCGCTTGGGAGGCCACCTCGCTGTCCTTGCTGGGGATCGTGCGCACCGATGCCGCCCGGACCTCGCGCGCGTACTGCCAGATGTCGTCGGCCGCTACCGTCGGAATGCCCGCAGGCAAGCCTTCCGAAAGGGGGATCAGTTCCACGTGCCAGGCGAGGTGGGACTCGCCCACCCTGGTCAGGTCGAACGGGGCCTGCCCCCTGCGGGGATTCGGGTTGGGCTCTAGTTGGCTGGGCCACGGCCACATGCTGTCGGCCACCGGATACCACTGGGTCATCAGCCCGTTCTTGAAGTCCACGCGCACCCTCACCTCGCGCCGGGTCTTGGTATGGAAGTAGAGGACCGGTGTCTCCATCTTCTGGGTTACCCGCCGCACCGATCGCGGCAGCTTGGACTTCATCAGCGGCTCCGCATCGGCCTGCTGGTCGAACCGGACCAACGAGTGCACGAACTCTGGCAGGGCTTCCTCCTCCCACTGCAGCCCTTCGAGGGTGACGCCATCGGATCCCTGCATGCTGGTGAACGTGCCCCATTCGTGGACTACCAGCGGGTCATCCTTCAGGGCCGGGTCCTGCTGGGCGACCAGGCAGCCGCAGACGAGGCCGGCGACGGCCAGTGTCAGGAAAGGGCGTATCGGCAGCATAGGTTCCTCCGTCGTATGTTCGGTTGCCCCAAAGACGCCTGGCCGCAGCCCCTGTTATCCGAGTCCGCGTCGGCCTCAGAAGTTCGGCCGGATCGAGAAGAAGAACTGCTCCTCGTCGTCGGTGTCTTCGGAGCGGATCGGCCAGGCCAGGTCCAGCTGGATGGGCACCCGAAGAGCCGGAATGTAGACCCGGGCGCCGAAGCCCACGGTCCACCTCGGCTCTCTGAAGGTCGGGTCGCCGATGTCCAGGCCCAGCATGCCGAAGTCGCTGAAGACCACGCCCCGCAGGATCTCTGTCTCCCAGGTCTCCTGGGGCATGCGGGTCGAAATCAGCGGGAACTGGTACTCCAGCGTGGCCAGGAGCATGGCCTCTCCCCCCACCGGGTTGCCGAATTGGGATGGTCCCGCCTTGCGCTGGGAGAAGCCGCGCAGGTTGGAGCCACCCATGTAGAACCGCTCTGGGGGAAACACGAAGTCCGAGGACCCGAAGGCCTCGGCGTATTCCATCCGCACCCTGCTGTAGAGCACGTGCTTGCGGTTCAGCGAGTCGGAGTACACGGGATGCCAGTACTCGGCGCGACCGCTGAGGCTGTAGAAGTCCTGGTCGCCGCCGAAGAGACCGCCGATCAGCTCCCCCGAGGCGCTGAGCCGGTAGCCGTCCCGGGGTCGCAAGCGGCTGTCCAAGTCCCGGTAGTTGAGGTTGAGACCGATCCCCCGCAGTTCATTGTCACCTTCGCTCAGGAACACGATGGTAGGGGCATCGGCGTCGATATCCTCGACGTCCACGGTCTCCTGCCGGAACGTCAGGTTGACGGCAAGGTGCTCGCTGAAGTTGCGGCTCAGGGTCAGCGCCATGCCCAGTGCATCGGTGTCGTAGGACGGGTCCAGGGCGCTCAGACTCCGGTAGCCCTGCACCCTCATGCCCCAGGTGTCGATGTGCTGGCCGAAGATGTCCGGCTCGAAGAAGGACAGCCGGAACGTGCTGAGCTCCGTGCCAGGCGAGAGGAACAGCTGCAGTTCCTGCCCACCACCGTGAAAGGCCTTGTTGTCGATGATCTCGCTCACGATCGTCGCGGGGTTCCAGGACGACGGCAGCCTGGTGAGGTCGAAGTTGCGCTTGTTGAACTGGAACGTGCCTCGCACACCGGTGCCGGAGCTCACCCCCGCACCCCAGATGAAGGAGCCCGTGCTGCCTTCCACGACCCTGACCGCCACGTCGACGAGGTCGGGCTCGCCGGCCACGGGCAGCAGCTCCATGCGCACACCGGACAGGTTGCGTGGGTCCTGGAAGTAGCCAAGGGCGTCCAGATCCCGCCGTGTCCGCTCGAACTCGACGATGTCCAGGGGCTTGCCTGGTCGCAGCCTGACCTCGCGGCGGATGACCTCTTCGCGGGTGTGGGTGTTGCCCGTGATCTCGATGTCTCGCACCGTCTTGCGCGTGCCCTCCACCAGCTCGAAGGTGAGCGCAACGGTGGCGTTGGCGAAGTCCACGACCTCCTCGGGGTCACCGATCTCGAAGGCCCGCTCCAGGTTGCGGCCGTAGAGACGCACCGACGGGTGGCCTCGCTGACCGTAGAATCGCTCGATCCGCGCCTTGTCCCTGACGATCCGCTCGCGGTCGTAGAACTCTCCCGCCTTGGTGTGGACCTGCTGCAGGATCTCGGCAGCGGCGTAGAGGGGCGGCCGTCTGTCTGCGGGATCGCGGCTGCGCCGCTGGCCCAGCCTCACGCTGGAGACCTTGTAGCGACGTCCCTCCACGACGCGCAAGGTCAGGTCGACCTCGGTGCGGTCGGCGGTGAACTGCCGCTGCTCGAGCACCACCTCGGCATCCCGGAAGCCCCGCCGGCGATAGAACAGTTTCAGCCTGTCCAGATCCTCCTCAATGGTCTGTTCCGAATAGGGGCTACCACGCCACAGCCAACGCGCCTCGGTCCCCAGCTTGGCGCCGCCGGTCAGGTTGTCTCCGAAGCTCAGGAACGTCGTAGCCGGGTAGGTCTTGTTGCCGCGAAAGTAGAGGTTCCGAACGGTGACCTGGGCACCTTCGTCGATGTGGATCTTGATGGTGCCGGTCTCCTCATGCTCCTTGACCCGAATGTCGACGTGGACGTAGCCATCGCGCAGGTACCGGTCGCGGATCCGTCGTGCGTACTGGTCTGCGTCCGCGCGGGTCAGCCTGACCTTGGTGGAGATCCCCAACATCAACCGTATCTGGTCCTCCTTGAAATGCTCCAAGCCGATGAACTCGAGGCGGCTGAAGATCTTGTCGCCAGCTACCTGGAAGATCACCCTGACGCCGCCCTCGACGTACATGAAGAAGACCTCGGCTCGCAGGCTGAGCTTCTCGTGCAGCGTCGCCTCGTCCGCCTGGATGGTCTCCTTGCGGAGCGGCTTGCCCACTTCGGTCTTGAGGAAGCTGAGGATCTGCTCCCTGTTGATGGGTGGCCTGCCCATGATGGCCTCGACTTCGATCGCCTGTACGGTCTTCCCCCAGGGGTCCTGGGCCGTTCCGGTCGGCTGGGCAGCTATCGCCGCCGGCAGCCCCAACACCGCCGACAGCCCCAACACCGCTACCGACCACCACGCCACCGGCCATCCCGCCAAAGAGTGCAGACGGCCGCTCTGGATCCCCGTCGGATTCCTGCACCCCCTCCTCCTGAACCCCGCCCTCAGGTCAGGAGCGTCGGTTCTGGTCACGTTATCGGCTCGGCGCGGCGCGTGAAGTTCTCGAAGCGCATGTACTCGCGGAAGAAGCGCAGCGTGACCTCGCCGGTGGGACCGTTCCTCTGCTTGGCGACGATCACCTGGGCCAACCCCGTATTGTCTTCAGTCCGCTTGTAGTACTCGGCTCGGTGTAACAGCATCACGACGTCCGCATCCTGCTCGATGGCTCCGGACTCGCGCAGGTCGCTCATCCGGGGCCGGTGGTCATCGCGATTCTCCACGTCCCGGTTGAGCTGGGAAAGCGCTACCACGGGAACCTTCAGCTCCCGGGCCAGCCCCTTCAGCGACCTGGAGATCATTGCGATCTCCTGCTGGCGGCTTTCGGATCGGCCCCCCACGGACATCAGCTGCAGGTAGTCGAGGACTATCATCCTGATGTCGTGCTGTTGTTTGAGGCGTCGACACTTGGCGCGCAGGCCGGCAATGGTGAGACCAGGGGAGTCGTCCACGTAGAGCGGAGCCTCGTAGAGGCTCGCCGCCTCGTCCTGCAGACGCCGCATCTGCAGGTCGGTGATCCTGCCCTTGCGCAGGGCCTGACCGTCTATCTGGGCGCGGGCGCAGAGCATGTTCTGGATCACCTGCTGGTTGGACATCTCCAGGCTGAAGAGGGCAATACCGTGATGTCCATTGCCCTGGCCGCTGGCGCGTTCAGCGATGTTGAGGGCGAACGAGGTCTTGCCCATGGAGGGCCGTCCAGCCACGACGATCAACTCCCCGGGCTGCAGGCCGGACGTGAGGTCGTCCAGATCGTCGAAGCCTGTCGGCACGCCGGTGAGGCGCCCCTCCCGGCGCCGCAGTGACTCGATGCGGGTGAAGGTCTCCTGCAGGATCTCGGCAATACCACGCACCTCGGAGGCCATGCTGACCCGAGCAATCTCGAAGATGCGTCGCTCCGCTTCGTCCAGAAGCTCCCGGGCATCTGTGCTGTTCTCGTACGCCAGCCGCGAGACGTCCAGGCAGGTCTCCAGGAGCTGCCGCTGGATTGCCTTCTCCCGCACGATCTCGGCGTGGTATTGGACCCCCGCCGCCGACAGCACGCAGCCGGCCAGGTCCAGCAGCGCGTCACGGCCACCTGCCTCGTCCAGGCGACCGCGCTTCGACAGGGCTTCCTCGACGGCGATGATGTCGCTGATGGATCGGGCATCGAAGGTCTCGAGGATGGCCTCGAAGATCACCCGGTGAGGCGGCTGGTAGAAGTCATCGGCCCTGAGCACCTGACTGACCTCACCCACGGCATCCGGGTGCAACAGCAGCGCCCCGAGCACCGCCCGCTCCGCATCCACGTTGGAAGGCACGCCACGCCGATCCGCTGATGGCTCGAAGTCAACCACCCGCTCTGCCCCTCCCTGGGCGCCTGCATACCTGAAGGCCTGTCCTCTAGCGGCGCCGCACCTGCCAGCCAGCCAGCCCGCCGGCACCGCCAACCACGATACCCTGTGTAAGCATCTGCCGGCGCGAGGCAAGAGTGCTGTGCCGACACGAGCTGTGGACAACCCCTGGAACAACTCCTTGGACAACCTGTGAAGTCCGACGGCAGTGGCCCAGCCAGGCCATCTGCCGGTCCATGCCCGCAGTGGATTGTGCCGGTGCCGCGCTCAAGAAAAAAACGTGCGGGCTAGGCTTCCGCAGCGATCTCCCCATCAGCAGCCTCGGCGCCAGTCTCGGCGGCCGCAGTCTTTTCGGTTGCGGCCCTTCCGGGACCGCTGTCGTTCGTCAGCAGCTTGCCTGTGGCTTCGCCGGCTGCGCCACCCACCATGCCTTGCTCCCGCAGGAAGTCCAACAACTCCACGGCCCTGCCGAAGGTCACCCCCAGGCGCCGCTGAAGGAGGCTGGCGCTGGCCCGGCGAGCCTGGAGAAGCACCTCCAGGGCCTGCACGGCCAGCTCGGGCTCGGGCTCGGGCTCGGACTCGGGTTCCGGCTCGGGCCGGGGACGGAGCTCGGACTCGGGTTCCGGTTCGGGCTGGGGATGGGGCTCAACGTGAGCCCCTGCATCGGCGTCTGCATCGGCGTCTTCCGGGGCGGTCACAAACAGCTGCCCTTGCCGGCCCACACCCTCGGTCGACACCACCGTCGCCTCCTCCTCCGCCCAGTCGTCCTCCTCGGCGTAGTCGTCCTCCTCGGCATCCCCTTCCTCTTCTTGTTCCTCTGCCTCCGCCTCTTCCGCGTCCGCCTCCTTGGCGTCCGTCTCGGCAGATGGGAACTCCTCCTCGACTTCTTCCTCCTCGACTTCTTCCTCCTCGAGGTCTAGCTCCGCGAATCCCTCCGCGAGATCTGGCTCCTCGTCCGCCTCCACCCGGGCTGCCGGCTGCTCGTCGACCGCCTCCTCGTCTTCAGAGGACTCGAACGTCCCAACCTCTGCCGGACGCAGTTCCGTCATGGAGGCCTCCGGAGCCTCACCGACAGGGTCAGCTGCCGCCGCTTGGACTGGCTGTCCCGAGGTGTTCAGCACCGCGGGCCACCCGGATTCCTCCTCTTCCTCGAGAGCGTCCTCTTCCTCGAGAGGCTCCTCTTCCTCGAGAACGTCCTCTTCCTCGAGAGGCTCGTCGAGAACCTCCTCCCTGAGAGCTTCCTCTTCGAGATCCTCCTCCCCGCGAGCTTCCTCTGAGCTTGGCGCCTCCTCCCTGTTGGGCTCCTCCTCCGCGGATTCCTCCTCCACGGGCTCGTCCTCCGCGGGCTCGTCCTCCGCGGGCTCGTCCTCCGCGGTCACGGTCGGTTCGGGTTCCGGGATCGTGGCCGCGGGATTCCAGGTTGCGAAGCCACGCAGATCTTCCGGG
>QJVU01000581.1 GCA_003235605.1 Planctomycetota bacterium
ATCGGCGCCGCGGGCCTGGGGGTCTACCTGGCCTACGTGTGGTTCCTGAAGGCGCCCCTGCGGGTGGGTGACGAACTGGTGACACCGATCAGGAACGATGCGGTTCGGGGCTTCTGGAAGGAGGGCTGGGGGTTCGACCGCCTCTACCAAAAGGTCTTCGTCGCACCGTTTCTGCGGCTGGCAAGGGCCGGCCGCGGGGACGTCATCGACCTGCCGTTCCGGTTCCTGGCTGGCGTCGCCCACGTCGGCCATGCCGTGCTGTGCCTGACCCAGACGGGCCGCCTGCGGTGGTACGCGGCGGGCATCGGCATCGGCGCCATCATCTCCCTGGGCATCGCGTTGTGGTCATGATCCTGCCGACCCTGATCCTCGTCCCCCTGGCTGGCGGCCTGCTGGCGTGGCTGGTGGGGCGCTGGTCGCCGCTTGCGGCACGGTGGGTTTCGTTGGTGGCGGTTGCGGTCGGCCTCTACCTGTCCGTGGCCTTCTGGATGGGGGCCGGAGCGGTGGAGATCCTGCCGTCCGGCGCCTGGCTTGCAGAGTTCTCGGTGCCGTGGATCCCGCGCTTCGGGATCGGCTTCCACCTCGGCATGGACGGCCTCAGCCTGTTGATGGTGGTGCTCACGTTCGCCGTGGGGATCCTCTCGGTTGCCTGCTCCTGGCAGGAGATCACCGAGCGCGTCGGGTTCTTCCACTTCAACCTGCTCTGGGTCCTGGCAGGCGTCGTGGGCGTGTTCCTGGCGTTGGACCTGTTCCTGTTCTACTTCGCCTGGGAGCTGATGCTGGTCCCGATGTACTTCCTGATCGGCATCTGGGGTCATGAGCGGCGGATCTACGCCGCCATCAAGTTCTTCATCTTCACCCAGGCCTCGGGGCTGCTGATGCTGCTGGCAATCCTGGGCCTGGCTTTCCTCCACCACGGTGAAACCGGGGAGCTCACCTTCGACTATGCACGGCTCCTGGGGACCAACCTGGGCTCCGGGGCGGCGATGCTGTTGATGCTGGGGTTCTTCATCGGCTTCGTGGTGAAGCTGCCGGCGGTGCCGTTCCACACCTGGCTGCCGGACGCGCACACCGAGGCCCCGACCGCGGGCAGCGTCGTCCTGGCAGCGCTGCTGCTGAAGACGGGCGCCTACGGCCTGATCCGGTTCGTGGTGCCCTTGTTTCCCCAGGCGGCGGCGGACTTCGCGCCCGTGGCCATGGCACTGGGGGTGCTCGGGATCCTCTATGGCGCCGGCCTCGCGTTTGCCCAGACCGATCTGAAGCGCCTGGTGGCCTACACCAGCGTGAGCCACCTGGGGTTCGTGCTCCTCGGTGTCTTCGCCTGGAACCGCATGGCGCTGCAGGGAGTGGTGATGCAGATGATCTGCCACGGTCTTTCCACCGGTGCCCTCTTCATCCTCGTGGGTGCTCTCTACGAGCGCACCCACACCCGCAACATGGATCGACTCGGTGGCCTCTGGACCTCGATGCCGAGAATGGGGGCCCTGGGCCTGTTCTTCGCCATGGCTTCCCTGGGCCTCCCGGGACTCGGCAACTTCATCGCCGAGATCCTGGTGCTCGTCGGAGCCTATCAGGCCAGTGTCCTGTGGACGGTCCTGGCGACCACCGGGCTCGTTGCGGCCACGATCTATTCGGTCTGGCTCGTACACCGCACCTTCCACGGCGTCAACGAAGAGTGGTCGAGCCTCAGGGATGTCTCCCCCCGGGAGGCAGTCGTCCTCGGGGTCATGGTTGTGGGCCTGTTGTGGTTGGGGCTCTACCCCCAACCTGTCCTGGACGCCGCCACGCCGGCCCTGAGCGCACTTCTCCGATGAGCACGGACCTGATCGCCCTCTCGCCCCTGATCCTTACCGCGCTGACCGCGGTAGTGGTCATGCTGGTGGTGTCGGTGCGGCGCGAGCACCGCCTTGTCGCTGCGGTGACCCTGGTGGGCCTTGCTCTTGCAGGCGCCGCAATCCCCTATGCCGCGGAGGTGGGCGCACGCCAGGTCACCGCGCTGCTGATCGTGGACAGCTACACGTTGTTCTATGCAGGCCTGCTCTTGGTCGTGCCGTTCGTCGTGACGCTGCTGGCCTTCCACTACCTCGAGCAGCGGAATGAGAACCGGGAGGAGTTCTACGTCCTGCTGCTGGTGGCCACCCTCGGCGCCATGGTGCTGGTGGCGAGCAGCCACTTCGTGTCCCTGTTCCTGGGCCTGGAGATCCTCGGGGTCGGGCTCTACGTCCTGATCGCATACCTGCGCGCGGGGCGGCAGTCGGTGGAGGCCGGTCTGAAGTACCTGATCCTGGCAGGCACGTCGTCGGCATTCCTGATCTTCGGGATGGCGCTGGTCTATGCACAGCTGGGGACGATGGAGCTTTCGGAGATGGCGCACCGCCTGGTCGACACCGAGGGTCCCGGTCTGATGGTCCCGGGCCTCGCGCTGATGCTGGTGGGGATCGGCTTCAAGCTGGCGGTGGTGCCCTTCCACATGTGGACGCCTGACGTCTACCAGGGCGCCCCGGCCCCGGTCACCGCATTCGTGGCAACGGTCTCCAAGGGCGCCATGTTTGCCCTGGTGTTGCGCTACTTCACCCGCCTGTCCCCCGAGGATCTTGGACCGATCCCGGTGATCTTCACCTTGATGGCGGTGGCCTCCATGCTGGCGGGCAACCTGTTGGCGCTGTACTCCGACAACGTCAAGCGCATCCTCGCGTACTCCTCGATCGCCCACCTGGGCTACCTTCTGGTCGCGTTCCTGGCGGGGGGCAAGCTCGGCGCCGAGGCGGTCGCCTTCTACCTGGTGGCCTACTTCGTCACCACGCTGGCAGCCTTCGGTGTGGTCACGGTGCTCTCCGACGACCAGCGGGAAGCGGAACTGGTCCAGGACTACCGCGGCCTGTTCTGGCGCCGGCCGTGGCTGGCCACGTTGTTCACCGTGGCGCTGCTCTCCCTGGCCGGTATCCCCCTGACCGCGGGCTTCCTGGGCAAGTTCTACGTCGTTGCGGCCGGAGTGGATGCTGCCCGCTGGGGGCTGGTGCTCGTGCTCGTCCTCGGCAGCGCCATCGGCCTGTTCTACTACCTCAGGATCGTCGTGGCGATGCTGGCGCCGGCGGAGGCAGCCGCGGCGACCACGACTCCTCGGGTGCTGCTGACCGGCGGCTTGGTGCTGGCAGCCCTCGGGGTGTCCCTGGTGTGGTTGGGAGTCTACCCGGCGCCCCTGGTGGACCTCATCGCCGCCGTCGTGCGCGGGTGACCCTCGCTAACGGTTGTAGCGCTGGATCACCCGCAGCAGGTCCCGTCGCGTGATCTGGCCCACCAGCTTGCCGTCCTCCACCACCGGGAAGCGGCGGTAGTACTGTTTCAGGAACAGGTCCGCCAGCTTGAAGATGTCGATGTCCGGCGTGATCGTGAAGACCTCCTTCGACATGTACTCGGAGACCAGCCCCGTCGCCGGCATGTGGCTGTAGGCGGCGTTCAAGAGTGTCTTCAGGCAGTCCAGCTCCGAGAGCAACCCGATCACCCGGTTGTCGTCATCCACGACTGCCGCGCCGGTGATGCGGTTCTCCATCAGGATGTCGATGGCTTCGGAGATGTTCATGTCCGGCTTGAGGCTGACGAACGTCCTGTCCATCAGGTCTCTCACCTTGCTGATTCCAGGCATCTTGACCTCCGCTGCGGGAGACAGCAGGGCCATGATAGCCGGCGCCGTCACCGAAGCTACTGGCAGACGATCTTCAGGGCGTTGCTGGTCTCGAGTGGCTGGTTCTGCTTCAGATCTTCGAACCCGGTCTGTACCAGCACCGTGCCCACAAGATCCTTGTGGCGGGCAAAGGTCCGGGTCATCCGGCCATTGGCATCGGAGCTGACTGGCAGCGCCAGGAGCGGGTTCAGGTGCAGGAAGCAGGTGGTGCCGGGAAACTGGAAGGCCAGGGGCTGCACGCCCAGCACCAGCAGGCCAGGGGCGGTGACCGGAGCGTCGGTGACCACGAGGGTCACGATGTGGGTGCTGTCCTCGACCTTCTCGGAGCCGCTGAGCTGGGGGCCACAGCTCTGGCCGGTGGGCGTGAAGGTGCAGGTCGTCTGGGCGCCGGCGGGCAGGGCCACGGCCGCGGCCACGGCAAGGGATAGCAGGCTGCGCATGAAGAACCTCCTTCTGGAAAGAGAGTGGTGGTTCTGTTTGTGTCAGCACAGACCTCAGAGCCGGCGATGGCCCTGTTTTTTGGTTGTCGGGAAGGAACCGCGGGGGTACCAACCTCCCTGCCGTGAAGACCATCTTGTCCCTGTGCGTCGCCCTCTGTCTTGCTGCCGACCTGCTTGCGCAGGATCCGCCGGCCCCCCAGTCCCCCCCGGACCGAATCACCTTGAAGAACGGTGACACGGTCACCGGTACCTTCAACAGCTACAGCAAGGGCACCGTGACCTTCGAGTCGCCGATCCTGGGGAAACTCTCCATCAAGCTCAAGGACATCCAGGACATCACCACGACGAAGGCGATGGTGGTGCAGACCAAGGCCGGCGAGACCGTGACCAAGCCCATCGCCGGGGCTCAGGATCTGGAGGCTGCCAAGAGCATCCGCCCGGAGAAGGCGCCGCCGGTGGTGTGGAGCGGCTCCCTGGCGCTGGGCGGCAACTTCCAGTCGGGCAACACCGAAAAGCGGAGCATCACCTCCCAGGCAGACTTCGAAAGGCGCACTGAGAAGACCCGGCTCACTGGCAGCGGCAGCGTCCTCTACGAGGAGGAGAAGTCGAGCGGCGACTGGAACCTCACCGACCGGGTGTACCGTGGGCGCCTCCAGGACGATTACTTCTTCACCGAGAGGTCCTACTTCTTCGCCTTCGCAGCCGGCGAGCGGGATGCCCTCGCCGACCTGGACCTGCGCCTCGCCACGGGCCCGGGCTATGGCTACCAGTGGTTCGACAGCCCCGTGGTCAAGTTCTCCACCGAGCTCGGCGCGACCTACGTCCGCGAGGAATTCCACAACCCCAGCGACACCGAGGAGTACATCGCCGGTAGGTTGCGCACCAACCTGGCGTGGCAGATCACCAGCGGGATCAAGTTCCTCCAGGACAGCTCCTACTTCCAGAGCCTCGAGAACAACGACGACATCAACGCCTTCGCCGATACCCGGCTGCGGGTGAGCCTCACCCAGGAGATGTTCACGCAGCTGCAGTGGATCTTCGAGTACGACAACACGCCTGCCCAGGCCGCCGACCGCGTCGACCATACGGTCCTGCTTTCGGTGGGCGTGAGTTTCTAGCGACGTTCACGGGAACCGGAGACCCAGCCATGAAGAGACTGCTGTCGAACTGTCCAGCGTTGTTTTCGCTGCTCGCTTTTCTGCCGCTCTCGTCTTCCTGGCTGGCCGCCCAGGAAGCCCTGACGGCGGGCAGACCGGAGGTGTCCATCGAAGACCTCCGGTTGATGCTGAAGCCGCTGCGCAAGGAGCAGCTGGCCATCGAGGCGGAAGCCTGGATCACGGGACTCCAGGAGAAGGTGCAGGCCCTCACCGACAGGGAGCTTCAGGCCCGGGACCCCGCCAGGTCGGCGGATCGGGGGCGTCTGCTGGAGGAGGCCGCAGAACTTCGAGATCAGCGCCAGCGGCTCGTGGATCGGGCGCAGGTGGTGGTGGCAGCGTTC
Source organism: Planctomycetota bacterium (assembly GCA_003235605.1). The sequence continues at coordinate 5,621 of QJVU01000581.1, forward strand.
CAGGACAAGGGCGGTCAGGCAGACAAGGTGCAGGAGCTCGAGAAGTACATCGTCTCCGTCCAGGGTCTGGAGCTCGACATCCGCGATGCCGGAGCGGTCTGGACCACGATCCTCAATTGGCTCAGGTCGCCGGAGGGCGGCCTCCGCTACGGCAAGAACATCCTGTTGTTCCTGGTCACGTTGTGGGTCTTCCAGATCCTGGGCAGGATCGTCGGCCGCATCGTCCAGGGGAGCCTCGGGAAGTTCGAGAAGGCCTCGGACCTGCTCAAGAACTTCCTGGCCAACAGCGCTCGCAAGCTCACGTTCTTCATCGGGATCGTCGTGGCGCTGTCCATGCTGGAGGTGAACATCGGTGCTTTCCTGGCAGCCATCGGCGCCGCCGGCTTCGTGATCGGCTTTGCCCTGCAGGGCACCCTCAGCAACTTCGCCTCGGGGCTCATGATCCTGCTCTATCGACCCTACGACATCGGCGACTTCGTATCGGTTGCCGACGCCACCGGCAAGGTGGCGGCGATGACGCTCGTCTCCACCACGGTCAAGACCGGTGACAACAAGCTGGTGGTAGTGCCCAACAGCTCGATCTGGGGGGGCACCATCACCAACGTCACCGGTAGCGCCACGCGCCGCGTGGACCTGGTGTTCGGGGTGGCCTACCACGACGACCTCACCAAGGTCCAAGGCATCCTGGAGGACCTCGTCAAGAGCCATCCATCGGTGCTCGCCGACCCACCGCCCGTAGTGAAGCTCAACGAGCTGGCGGAATCCTCGGTCAACTTCATCGTGCGACCCTGGGTCAGGACCGGCGACTACTGGGATGTCTATTGGGACCTGACCCGGCAGGTGAAGGAGCGCTTCGACGCCGAGGGCGTGTCGATTCCGTTCCCCCAACGGGACGTCCACCTCAGGGAGCCACTGGAGACGATCGGCCAGGCCTAGGTTCCCGGGCCTGGTTCCTGGGTGGCCGCGCCGCTACCCGGAAACCACCGCCAGCTCCTCGTCCACCTCCATCTGCAGGAGGTTCTCGATCGCCCGCAGCGTGCCGGCTATCGCGCTGGGGCAGGAGCCGCAGGCACCCTGGTAGCGGATCGTCAGGGCCTTGTTCTGCAGCGACAGGATCTCCAACCCGCCACCGTCACCCGCGAGGGCCGGGCGCACACGGTCGTCCAGGAGCTCGTTGATCTGGCGGAGCAGGTCCGGATCGTCGGTGGTGGTCGTGGCGGCGACCGAGGGGGGAGCCGGCTGGGCCGCGGCCGTGCCCACCGGCGCTGCGCCCTCGGCTTCGACGTGGTGGCTCTCCAGGACACCCTTCACCTGCTCGTGCAGCGCGCGCCAGTCCTCGGCAGCGGTGGTGCTCACGGTCACGAAGTTGTCGGCGAAGTAGAGGGTCTCCACCCCGGGCACCGCGAACAACGCCACCGCCAGGGCGTCCCGCCGGGCTTCCTCCACGTTGTTGTAGTGGCGACTGCCGCCGGCGTCGACCACTTGGCGGTCGACGATGAACTTGTAGGCGTTCGGGTTCGGGGTGGGCTGGATGCTCAGGACCTGCATGACTCTCGCTTAGGTTGTAACCTCGCTCCGGACAAGAGGACTCTATCCTAGCCCCGACTAGGACCCCAGGCCATAGAGCGGACGGAGCTTGCCCGAGAGGTGGCGCAGTAGCGGCCCGGTGCCGAGGGGGATTCCCGTGGCGCGTTCCACGAGCTCACGTGCCCGGAAGCGCGACCCATGGCGGTGCACGTGCTCGTGCAGCCAGGCCCGCAGCTCGGCGAACCGGCCGGCCGCAAACTGTTCGTCCAGGTCGCCGAGATCCGCGGCGGCCTTCTCGAAGAGCTGCGCCGCGATCAGGTTCCCCAGGGTGTAGGTGGGGAAGTAACCGAACAGGCCGCAGGACCAGTGCACATCCTGCAGGCAGCCCCGAGCCTCGTCGGGCACCTCGATGCCGAGATAGGCGCGGTACCTGTCGTTCCAGGCGGCCGGCAGATCCGGCACCGCGAGGTCGCCCCGGATCAATTGCAGTTCCAGCTCGAAGCGCACCAGGACGTGCAGATTGTAGGTGGCCTCGTCAGCCTCCACGCGGATGAAGTCTGGGCGCACCAGGTTTGCGGCCTCGTACATCGACGCGGCCGCGAAGAGCTCCACCGCGGGGCCAAAGATCTCGTGCATCCGCGGCGCGCACCAGCGCCAGAACGCAGCCGACCGCCCCACGTGGTTCTCCCAGAGCCGGCTCTGGCTCTCG